>NZ_AUCT01000017.1 GCF_000429905.1 Desulfatibacillum aliphaticivorans DSM 15576
GTCATGAATTACATCCTTGACATTATTGAAAAAACAATAATTGACCAGATGTCTATAGCATCTGCGAAACTTTAGTTAAAAGTAAATTGTAGTTGCAATTCATCAATAAAAGATCGGTCAGAAGCAGTAATATGAATATTACCCGCCGGCCGTTCTATGGTCAAAGAAAACTTTAAGTTTGTTCAGTGACCCATGCAATTCCCGCCTATGACTGGAGGGGGGCGGGCGTCTTTTTCGTCGGAAACGTCCTTGTACGCGGCGCTTTTCTGGATGAAAATCTTCACGATTTCGCTGTCCGGCCTTTCGGGGTTGGGGACGCCGACCAAAGCGCACATCTCTATGGCCGGGTGCTTGAACAGCTTGTCTTCCACTTCCGAGGAAAACACTTTGTACCCGCCGACAATGATCATGTCTTTGGCGCGATCCACCACGTAGACGAAACCGTCCTCGGCCATCCTGCCCACCTCCCCGGTGTGCATCCAGATTTCGCCCTCGTGCTCCCTTAAGGCGTTGAGGGTTTCCTCCGGACGATTCAATTAGCCCTGCATCACCTGGGGGCCGCAGCAAATAAGTTCCCCACATCCTTCGACATTTTTGTCGTAAGACGCAAGCCAGGGTTTGTCTTCACAAAACATACTGCGTACTCCTTGACTGCCAAACATCTTAAACCTGCGACGTCAATACTAATGCTGGCGTTTGGATATATCTTTGAAAATAGGGCGTTTTCAGAATTGGCTGGTTGTTCCGGACTTTGGACGCAAATATAGCGTCGCGGCTCAAGGTTCAGCAACCTGCGCCGTTTTTCCGGTCTCGGTTCATCCCGATTTAACCGGGATGGCTTTGGTCAATCCTTGTGAAAAAGCCTGGGACAAATCCCATTTTGCACAAGCAGTAAAGAAAAACTACTTGCGCAGGCGAAGCTGATACAGGCCCTTGCTCAACGCAGTCACCTGCCCGGACTCATCCTTGATTTCGCCTTCCAAAATAAAATCACTCTTTCCCTTGGTGGATGCCTCCTCCTCGATACGGGCGATTTCATCTTCCGAGATGCTAATTTCCACATACGCATCCGTGGTGACCGGCCTGCGGTAGGAAATGCTCATCTCCTTGATAATGGGAAAAAACTTGTTGAGGTCAAAGCTGGACCAGCTGAGGGCCCCGCCTGGGATTTCCGCCAGCGTGAACAGAGCGCCGGCATACATGGTTCCTATGTGATTTTCATTTCCTTTGATGGGTGCAGACAGCTTACAATACCCCCTCTTTAAATCCACCACCTTCAACCCCATCCTTTTGACGAAGTCGATTCCCTCTTCAATGATGCTGATCATAGGATCGGAATGGTTGCTCATTTTTTCTCCTTAAGTGACGGCTGGTTGGAGCAAGGCCTTGCATCTCAAAAGACTGATATGGCAAAGCCCATGCCAAGATGGAACTGAGATTGCATATATTGTATTTTTAAGAGGTTATGTTTTGCGCCAGTGTATTTAGAATGGATTTAACGGGAATTCTACCACATTCGTTGAAAAACGCCCACATATGTGGTAGAAAATAAGCCTGTCTATCAAATAAGGTATATTGGGGGGCTTATGAATCCGGATCCAAATGAATTTTTTAAAAATACCGTTCTTAGAATTTGCTCCAGCCTGGAAGTGGAAAAAGCCTTGTGGCACTCCCTGCTGTATGTCAGGGAGCATATTCCCGCTTCCCAGATGAGCCTGCATCTATACAACCCGGTTACTGGAGTCGCTGAAACCGTGGCCCAAGCCACCCCGGGAAAATACGGCCGGCTTTCGGTCAAGACCCATCTGTCCGAAAAGGCCCGCCGGCAGGTGGAGGCCCAGCGTTCTCAGCGTTTGCGCAGGGTCAACCGGGTCAGCGACGACCCTGTGGCGGAAGAGGTGAGCCGGTATTTCGGCGGCGCGGTCCAATCCGCCCTGATTCTCGACCTGGTGATCGAAGGCCGGCTGATAGGCGTTTTGACTCTCCACGGAGAAGTGGGCAAAACCTATACGGCCAGGCACGAGCAATTATTCCGCCTGTTGAACGAACCTTTCGCCGTGGCCTTAAGCAACAGCATGCGGCAACGCGAGTTAAACAAGCTCAAAGAACTGCTGACCGACGACAACCCCTATTTTCAGGAGAATGAGGAGGCCTTTTCCGAAAACGAGGTTGTGGGCGCCGATTACGGCCTAAGGGGCGTGATGGAAATGGCGCGTCAGGTCGCTCCCCTTGAGAGCCCCGTGCTTTTGCTGGGCGAAACGGGCGTGGGCAAAGAGTTGATCGCGTCAGCGGTGCACAGGGCGTCCCCCCGGCGAAACGGCCCGCTCATCAAAGTCAATTGCGGCGCCATTCCGGACACCCTCATTGATTCCGAACTTTTCGGCCATGAAAAGGGCGCCTTCACCGGCGCCTCGTCCATGAAGCGCGGCCGCTTTGAGCGCGCGGACGAGGGAACGATTTTTCTGGACGAAGTGGCCGAGCTTTCCCCCGAGGCCCAGGTGCGCCTGCTGCGGGTGCTTCAGGAAAAGGAAATCGAACGCGTGGGCGCCGCGGAAACCACCCATGTGGATATTCGGGTTATTGCAGCCACCCACCGGAACCTGGACGGCTTGGTTTCCATGGGCCGTTTTCGCCAGGATTTGCTGTTTCGGCTTAAGGTGTTCCCCATCGTCATTCCACCCTTGAGGGACCGCAAGGGCGACATACCCTCCCTGGTCCAGCATTTCGTCCGCATTAAGAGCCTGGACATGAAGCTGGGAACCATTCCGCCCCTGGCGCCCGGCGCCATGGACAAGCTCATGGATTACTCCTGGCCCGGCAACGTGCGCGAACTGGAAAACGCCGTGGAGCGGGCCTTGATCCTGAGCGGCGGCAAAAAACCCGTCTTTCAGGAATTCGACCTGGGCCTCAAACCCGGCCCCAAAACCAAAAATGTGGAATCCCTCAGCCTGCCCACCATGGATCAGGCCATGGCCGACCTCATGCGCAAAGCTCTGGTCCTTGCCAAGGGCCGGGTGGAAGGCAAGGGCGGGGCGGCTGAAATCCTGGGGATGCACCCCATGACCTTGAGGAATCGCATGAAAAAGCTGGGCGTCCCGTTCGGTAAAAAAGCCCGCGCGGTGTACAAGAGCTCCGCCCCCTCCACGGTGCTCAACTGGCCCCAGGTCAAAAAATAGGCCTTTAGCCAGCTTAAATCCCGACGCCTTTGTTCGCAGGTTCATCCGACAACATTTTGACTGCAATCCCGAAAGTTGAGGCCGTACCGTTAAATTGCTACACGTCGGGCCGGAATCCCCAGAAATAGTCCTTGATGTCGTCTTTTAACGGGGCTTTTTGGTAAAGCTCCATGGCGTCCGTGGGACAATTGCTTGCGCACAGCCCGCACCCGATGCACCGGCCCTGTATTTCAGCTTGTTCCTCGCCCAGGACAATGGCGTGCATGGGGCAGACCTCCACGCATTTTCCGCAGGCGATGCAATCGCCGCTCACCCGCGCTTCCCAGCCGATGCTTTGAATCCTGTCGCCGAAGACTTCCGTGATTTTTTTGCACGAATTCAAAGACAGGCAGCAGCAGGGGCAGCAAAAGCAGACTTCCAGGAAATTTTGCATCTTATCCTTGGGAAAGCCCCAAAAATACTGCTCCGCCTCGATCCACAGGCACTGGCAGATTAGCCCAAGCTCCACGCCTTTGTGCAAATGCTCGATGGCTTCCTCCACCGAGGCCTTGCGGGAAATCCCGTTTTCATAGGTGACATGGGACCCCTGGCCCAAAAAAATGCAGGCGTGGTCATGGGGGAAGTCCTGGCAGTTATTGCCATCGCGGCAAAGACACCTGTGCACGATATACCGGTCGGGCGCCTCGCGGATCAGCTTCTCCACTAAATGGATAGGCATGACCGTGCTGCCCTGGCTTCCCTTTTTGTTCAGCTCCGCTTCCAAAGGGATGACCGTTCCCTGGGTGAAATGTATTTTCTTGTCATTGATCAGGGCTGCCCGTCTGACCATCCAGCCGATGTACGGATTTTCCGCATGGTGAAGCAGCTTCACCAAATTGTGAAAAATCGGGACATAAAAATTCCACCAGTTGATGCGCACTGCAAATTTTTTCTTAAAAAGCTCTCCCAACATAACAAACATGGAAAAATCCCCCCGTGATGCAAGCGTGACGATGAACTCGACATATGCCGGCGCCGGCGAAGAACCTTTAAGGCCAGGGGCTCTTGGGCCGGTTTGCGAAAAAATACTGAATAGCGAGCAATAATATTCATACTTTACATTTGACCTCTTAGTCAATACACGATGTAAAATTTTTTTGGGAGAGCGTCCACCGGTTCCAAAGGTTAAGCTGCTTCAAAATTAGTCTGAAAAATCAGTACAAAATCCATTTTTACTATTCAGCTTCACTGAATTGTGTTATAAAATGAAAAAAAATTTCCAAAGTATGTTTTTGCTTGACAAAGAGAGCTGATTTTAACAAAGTTCATTTAAAATAATTCAGCTCATAAGGAGGGGAGGGCGTCATGGCAAAAGCAGTGGTTCTCGGTGGATGTGGTGCGGTAGGCACGGTGGCTTCCAAGACCTTGGCGGGCCAGGATCTTTTTTCCCAAGTGATTCTGGCCGATCAGAACAGGGAGCGGGCCGAAAGCCTCATTGGGGAATGGGGATCGGACAAAGTCGGTTTCGTGCAGACGGACGCCTTGGATCCGGAAAGCATCAAAGCGGCCATTCAAGGGGCTGACGTGGTGGTCAACTGCGTGGGGCCGTTTTACAAGTCGGTCAAGATCATCCTGGATGCGGTTCTGGAGTCGGGGATTAATTATGTGGACGTGTGCGATGACGTTGACGTAACGCTGGATATTCTGAATTGGGACAAAAAGGCCAAGGAAGCCGGGGTGTCTGCGTGCATCGGCATGGGCAGTTCGCCGGGGGCGACCAATCTGCTGGCCAAGTTTGCGGCCGACGCCTTGCTGGATGAAGTGGAGTCCATCGATATTTTTCACGCCCACGGAGGCGAGCCTTTTGAGGGGCCGGGCGTGATCGGCCACCGTTTTCATTGCATGAGCATAGACATCCCCATGTTTTTGGACGGGGAGTTGAAATACGTCAAATATTTCGAAGAGGACGGCATCGCCCTGCGCCAGACATTCGACTTCCCGGTTTTGGGAGGGGACGTGCTTTTATACCCGTATCCCCACCCGGAACAAGTGACATTGCCCCGATACATCAAGACCCGGCAGGTCACCAACAAGGGGACCGTGCTGCCTTCGGAATATTACGATTTGACCCGGGACATGTGCCGTCTGGGCCTTTCCGGCAAAGAATCCCTGGACGTGAACGGCCAAAGCGTCGTTCCGTACGATTTCGCCCTGGCTTACATCATCCGGGAGCGGGAAAGGATTTTAAAGGAGACCCGATTCGGCTCCCAGCGGGGATGCTGCAGCGTGGTCGTCAAAGGCAGGAAGGAAGACGCCTACAGCGAGTACAGGTTCCACATGGCTTCCGGCAGCCAGGCCCTGGGGGAGGGCACCGGCGTACCGGCGGCCGTGGGCGCCATGCTTATGGTTCTGGGCAAGATCACGGAAAAAGGGGTGCTGCCGCCCGAAGGGTGCATCAACCCCCAGGATTTTCTGGACCTTGTCAGTCCGGTCATGAAACTGGATGAGAAAAAAGGGGATTCCGATTCTTTTAGCGGGGTTATCGTTCAGCATGTGGATGCTTTGGGGAAGGTTTCCACACTAGACATTTAGCCTCTTGTTTGCAGGGAGGGTTGACGCCGGAGATGAGGAAAGGAAATGAGCATTTCGGACAAGCATATACTGGCCATCGACCATGGCACCTCCGGAGTGAAGGCCAGTCTGGTTTCCATGAAGGGGAAGGTTCGGGACTACGCCTACCGGAAAACGGAGATGTTTTTCCTGCCCGAAGGAGGCGCTGAACAGGATCCCCAGGAATGGTGGGATGCGCTGATTGCCGCCTGCAGGCATTTGATCGAGCGGGGCTCCGTGCCCCGGGAAAGCATCGTGGGGATGTGCGTGTCCTCCACCTTTTCCAGCACCGTGGCGGTGGATAAGGACGGAAAGCACCTCATGAACGCCCTGAGCTGGATGGATTCCCGGGGCGGCAAGTACGTCCGGGAGTTTATGAAGGGTTTTCCCTCGGTTCTGGGCTACCACGTACCCAAAGCCTTGAAGTGGATCCACAAAACCGCGGGAGGGCCCACCTTGTCGGGCAAGGACGACATCGCCCATATGCTTCTTTTTCAAAAGGAGTTTCCCGAGGTTTATAAAAACGCCCACAAGATTCTGCCTTCCAAGGATTTTTTCAATCTCAAGCTGACGGGAAAATTCGCCGCCAGTTACGACTCCATGACTCTGTTCTGGGTGTCGGACGTCCGGGATCCCCATAACATCCATTACGACGATAAATTGATCGCCGCTCTGGGCATTGACAAAGAAAAACTGCCGGACATGTATGATTCCACCCACGTTTTAGGGCCTGTCCTGCCCGAGGTGGCCGAGGCCATCGGCCTGCCCGAAGGCGTCATGGTGGTGGAGGGCTCTCCGGACCATCAATGCGCGGCCATGGGGTCCGGGGCCGTGGAGGATTATCAGGCCCATTTGTACGTGGGCACGTCCTCTTGGGTTCAGTGCATCGTGCCTTTTAAAAAGACGGATATCTTTCATTCCATCGCGTCTCTGCCTACGTCCATTCCGGGGAAGTTCTCCTCCGTCAATGAGCAGGACATGGCCGGAGGATGCCTGAGTCTGCTGGTTCAGAACGTCCTGGGCATCGGTGAAATCAAGGAGGACGAAAACCCCTTTGAAATGCTCACCAGCATCGCCCAGACCTCCCCGCCCGGCGCCAACAACGTCATTTTCACCCCCTGGCTCAACGGCGAGCGCACCCCTGTGGACGACACCACTATCCGGGGCTGCCTGTTCAACCTCACCCGCACCAGCACGTCGGCCGACATGGTAAGGGCGGTCATGGAAGGCGTGGCCCTGAACGTTCGCTGGAGCCTGAAATACGTGGAGAAATTTGCGGGAAGACGGCTGGATGCCATGAATTTTGTGGGCGGAGGCGCCCGCTCAGACCTGTGGTGCCAGATTTTCGCCGACGTCCTGGACAGAACCGTCCGGCAGGTGAGCGATCCCGTGGCGGCCAACGCCCGGGGAGCCGCCTTTATCGCAGCCGTGGGCCTGGGGGAGATCGAGTGGTCCCAGATTCCCGAATTAGTCCGGTATCGTGCAACCTACACGCCCAATCCGTCCAACAGAAAGACCTACGACACCCTGTTCAAGGCCTACACCGACCTCTATAAGGCCCACAAAAATATCTGCAAACGCCTGAACAGCGGGGATAAAAACGACTGATGATTATTGGAAGACAATGGAACGAATAAAATTGAAAAATCCATGATTTGATGTGCATCGCAAAACATACCCAGTGCATACCAAAATGAAAAAGCCCAGGCCGCTGGCGGTCTGGGCTTTTTGCGTAAATCAGGCCTTTATTCAAGCCCGATTATTTGGTGGAGGATACGGAGCCTTACCCCAATTCGTTCTCCAAACCAAAACATATCCATAATCCCTGTTTATTCAAACTCTTACCGCGCATCAAGACCCTTTAGGCTGTCGGACACCGAGAGAAATTTAATTCTCTACATTTTCCCGAAACAGAGAACGGACGTGGGTTCGATTCCCGAGCGGAGGCTACCTGTAATCACTCCGCAAACCCGAGTCTGAAAATGGCCATGTCACAAAGAATGTCGTGAACCTGTCGCAAACTTTGTCGCGAAGTTGTCGCAAACATTCAGACCAGTTTATACTCCTGATGGTGGGTTGCTCCTTCACTGCTAATCAGCTGTTTATCAAGCATTCCTTTGAGGTCGCGCTGGAGGCTACGTCGATTTACATCGGGGCAGATGCTTTCAAAATCCTGAATGGTTAGCTTGCCGTTTTGAAGCAAGTAGCCAACAGCTTTGCCTTGGCGTTCATTCAGGCTATGCTTTTGCACCATAACATCCCGTTTGATAACCTGCTCACCACGCTCTTTGACTTCGATCATCTGGGTTTCAAGGCCGGTGATGAAGTAATCGAGCCAACCGGTCATATCCATGTCGTTTTCACGGACGCTCTGGATCTTCTTGTAGAAGGTCGGCCGGTCACGGTCGTAATATTCGCTGATGGTGAACAAGCGCTTGAAGTCATATCCGGCTTTATAAAGACATAGCGTCGAGAGCAAGCGCGAGGTGCGGCCGTTGCCATCGAGGAAAGGGTGAATATGCACCAGCTGAAACTGGGCGATACCGCTGATCAGCACTGGATGTATATCAAGATCACCGTTCAGCCATTTCACCATTTCCGACATCATGATCGGTACTTCCACGGCGGATGGCGGGGTGTAAATCACTTCGCCGGTTGATGAGTTGGCCACATAGTTTTGGATGCGTCGGTAATTGCCGGGATCAGCTTTGCCGCCTCGCACACCTTCCACCAGTTTGCGGTGAATCTCCCGAATCAGTCCTTCAGTGATCGGGTCACCACTGTCGAGGCAATCCGAAACGAATTCAAAAGCAGAGCGATAATTAAGCAGCTCCCGCGCATCATCCGGATCGGCTTCCGGCACCGCTTCACCGCGCCACAGGCGTTCCGCCTGATCGAGGGTCAACTGTGTGCCTTCGATGTGGGTTGTGTGATGGGCTTCCTTGATTAACGCCTCTGCGCCCATATCCCGTACCCAGTCATCGGACAAACGTGCCGCTTCCAAAAAACCGCGCGCCCGTTCAATCTGCGTGATTGCGGCGGTCATCCGGTTGGTTATGGTGAATTTAGGGTTGAACTTGGCCATCGGGTCACCTCACAGATATTTCTTCATCATCGCCTCTTTTCTGGCGGGTGCGGTATCGATAATGGTCTGGGCATCCTCAATCTTTTTTTCCAGGGCTTCGATTTTGGCGACGAATTTCTTCTGTTCGGCCAATGACGGCACAGGCACTTTAATGTTTTTCATCTTGGTGGCGTTGATATTGTTGGTACCTCCAGACTTCACTGCGAGTCCAACCATTCCTTTGCGGAACGTTGAGGAATTCATAATGCATCCTAAATACTTTGGCAGCGCTTTGGATATGTCAGGTACAACCCTTACCAAATACGAGGCATAACAGTAGTCCCCATCAAGATCGAACAGGCCAACCTTACCAATGTGCTCAAGACTGCCATTGGAACGAATAAAAAGCAGGTCTCCTTTGTTGAGACGGTACTTGGCGAACTCATCGGCGCTGATGTCGGCGCACTTCATCGAACCGTTATCCACCATTCGGCCTTGAACGATTTCATTCATTCGGAAAATCTTATAGCCGATTCTTGCCTCGTTCATCTTTTCGTTCAGGCCGTATTGGATGTTGCTGCTCAGCTTGGCGATTTCGATCCGGGGAGCCTTGGAGGCGTAGATGGACTCAACTTCGTTGTTTATGTCTGCCGATGCTTTGGCTATTACATCATCAGCAGAGGCGATTCCAATATCTACCTTCTTGCATTCTTTAACAATCTGACTCTGTACACCAATTGGAGGCAGAGGCATTGGCAATTCGTAAGCCTCATTTCGGTTCAGACCTGGCACACCAACACCGCCATGCAAGTGCCCTAAGTCCAATCCCTTTAAAATTTGGAACAAAAAATACACATCTATGTCTTTTTGCTTTGTTTTGATATAGAACGTTGTATCAATAGGGAAACAATTCTCTGTTTCCCACACAACCGCACCAGCGGAGCCTTTTCTTCCGATTATTATCGCAGGCCCCTTTACAAGATATTCATCATGGAATCCAACTCTGCCATTTGAGCCCATGACAGGATACGGTCCCGCATGCCTCTTCTTCTCTGGTAACGGTTTTCCATATTCAAAACTACAAACATTTCCGAGCCTTACTTGTGGCCATTTGCTTTTTATGTGAACCGTTCTTTTAACTGCCAATGATAACTGCTTTTCAAAAACAGCTCTAGAAAAATCCAGCATATCCACCAACCGCGCATGGTTGGCCACGTCGCATAATTCTGCCGGAATCGTTCCAATCGTTCCCTCAAAATTCGCGGCAATATGGCTGTTCAGTTTGGCCGGATTGATCCGATTAAACATCGTCGGATTGTCGCGGTCCGGCCCGTCATAAAGCGTGGTCACATGCTTGCCGGAAGCGTCCTCGATCAACTTGATGCCTTCGTCTCCCTTGGCGCTTGACCATTCGTAGCCGAGGAATTGCTTGATCTCCTTTGTGCCGGACGGACTTCGGATAATCAGCACCGGATTTTTCTGATCCGAGGCCGTGACAAAATGATAGAGTTTATCCCGTTCCATTGATCGCACATGGGCCAGATAGCGTTTAGCAATTTCAGCGGTCTGCTCATCTTTGCTCAGATCCTTAAATTTTTTTGTCTTTTTCAGGTTTTTCAGTTCCGTACTATTCATGAACGGGTCATGGTACGGTTGAAAATGCGCCTGCTTTTTCCATGTCCCTTTGGTATCACCGCTCAGCAAGGTCCGATAATCTTCTTGCGGCACACCGATATGGGCGCAATAGGCTTCAAGCAGATGTGCGTCTTTATAAATCTCCTGTTTTTGTTTTCCGGCTCCCGCGTCCTTGAACCAATCATTTACCCGCCCGCGGTAATGTTCGGCTGTGTCCGGTTGTGTCGGCTTGCGGCGCAGGAACATTGTGACGGTGTTGGTGCCGGTCTTGCCAAAGGTGCCGCTTCCGAATTCGGCAATGGCAACGATGTCAAAGTATTGCAGTAGAATTTCCCGGGCGCGGATATATGTGCCGCCACCATTGGAGAGGATGGATGAGGGTAGAATAATGGCAGCCACGCCTCCGCTTTTCAGTAACTGTTTGGCCCGCTCGATAAAAAACGTCTCGATACTGTTTGCTGTTTCAGCGTCGTTGATTGTTCCTGAGAGTGTGTAGGCCTTGCGTTCCTCTTCGGGCAGAGTTTCAAGAAAGCCGCGAACGCTGTATGGCGGATTCGCCACAAGCAGGTCAAAATGGCCGTCGCGGATATCCGAAAAAGCGTCATGCCGGTTTATCAATGCGTCTCCGTAACAGATTTGAATCTCCTGCTGACCGTACATGAAGGCAGAGACTTTGGCGACTTTGGAAAGTCGGTATTCCTTTTCGATACCCACCATGGCCTTATGGTATTCAGCCGGTTTTGCCTGGGGTTTGTGCTGCGTAAGAAGGGGGTGCACCTGCAAGGCCAGTTCAGTTAAAAAATGCCCGGCGCCGCAGGCATAGTCAATGGCTAAAGGCGGAGCGGGATTGTCACGAATCAGGCTTTCCAAGGGCAGGCTCATCAGGATAAACCGGCAAATGGGCATGGGGGTGAAAAACTGTCCTTCACTCTGCTTGACGCCCTGATCGAGAAACCCCTCAAACATGTCGCCCAAAAACTGGTTATGGCCGTTGGGATTCGTAAGACGAATATCCTAAACATTTGCAGAATTTTCAGCAGCACCTCGGCGTTCTGGTAAAAAAGCCGTTCGTTATGGACATCGATGAGTGAAAAGTCGTTATTGGTGAAAAATTTTTGTTGAATAAACAGGTTCCATACCGCCCGCTGTGTGGCGTCCGGGTTCTGGCGGATAAATCGAAGGGCGTTGTTGACATCATCCTGATTTATATAAGTGATATCCTCACCGAGAAACTTGTCCATCCCCGACTGGTAGAGCTGCTGAAGGCGGTCCATCAGGTCAAAATGGCTGTCATAGGCCACACCCTTCCAATAAAATTTCAGGTCGTCGGGATTTTCAATCTCATCCACCAGTTTGCACAGAAATAGATTGATCAGCTTATCAAAAGCGTTTTCCCGGCCGGACACGTTATGCTGCCTAAGAATGGTGGCAAACTCATGGTATTTCTTCTGCTGGTCAGTGGCAGATATGGCATGAAGGTCGGCAAGTGAATACTTGTCTTTGCCGATCTGGTAGGGTTGGATGTTTTCTTCGAAAATTCCTTTGGTAGTAAAATCAAGTTTGTACGTGTCACGCCAGACCGTAAAGCGCTCCTTAACATCAGTTACACTGCGAAATGTTTTAAAATGGGGATTTGCTGCAAGGTACAGCTCATTGTCCCGATGAGCGATGATATGGCTCTGGTATGACAATGTGTCATTGTCAAAATCCGAGGTGTAGAGGCATAAAAATTGAGTTTCGCTGATCTGCGGAGCATAACTGAAAAGCTGATCCCCGTCTTGAAGGGTTTTGTTCCACGCTTTTTTGAATTCCCCCCCGGCCGTTTTGCATTCAATAATCAGTAATGGCTTGCCAAAATTATCTTTCACCAAAATATCAGCCCGCCCGCCACTGGCTCCCCGACCCAGTTTCCATTTCGGTTCCAGCTCAATATGTTCCGGCTTATACCCTTTATCCAAAAGGCGATGCACGCATTCGAAGACAACAAAATTTTCATTTGCTGAAAAGTTGCAGGTCTGACGTTCGTTGACCACAAGCCCGTCTGACTCTGGATAGTGAATGGTCTCTTTGGAAACATCAACGCTCAAGGGAATTGATCCGAACGTTTTGCTAAAAACATTTCTTTTTTTAGTAAACCCGAGGGATTCAAGCAGTGTGGGAAAATTATTCTGGGTGATCATAGTATGCTTCAATCCTTTTTCAAGTTATTTGCAGTTACATCGTTTTTGTTGCAAAAATATTCAAACTGACGCCGTGCCAGCTTGGATGGCAAAGTCTTTCCGTTTTCCCACCGATTGACCGTGGCAAAGCTGACCCCGATTGCATGGGCAAGGTCTTCCTGGCTCAGGTTTAACTGACTGCGTACTTTTTTTACACGTTCAGAAAATGGTTCTGATTCTTTGGTCATTGCGCCACCTTGATTCTTTTTGATGCAAAATTTACCTCGATCTTCAACCTGATTGAAGATGTTATAACATTTGATATGGCACGTGCAAGAATTTTGTGCAACAGGCCCCTCGATTTTTTCACTCAATCAAAAAAGATTTAACAGTTACCGACACGTTCTCCGTTTCTCCGGTAAGTAAGGTTCAAACAAACCAAAACACGGAGAAAAGTATGGATATTAATGAATTGTTTGATGGAATTGCCGAAGCGTTTCGGCAGTATCAGGCGGAAATGACCGAGCAGGAGCAGGCTTCAACCAACCCGGCTCCTGCCGGACTTGAACCCGAAAGGGAATCTGAAAAATCAGAGAAAATAATGCCGACAGAGAAAGGAATTGAACAACATTCCCCGAAACAGGAGTGATTGCACGGCATTCGGATGAATGCGTTTGTCTGCGTAAGGTGCTAATTTATCAAAACAAAAAAACCGATTCTGTTTACCGGACTCGGCAACAGGATCGGTTTGTTTAAAAGTTGATGGTGGAGGACACAGAGCCTTACCCCAATTCGTTCTCCAAACCAAATCATATCCATAAATCCTGCTTATTCAACACCTTACCACACATCAAAACCCTTCAGACTGCCGGACGCCGAGAGAAATTTAATTCTCTACATTTTCCCGAAACAGAGAACGGACGTGGGTTCGATTCCCGATTGAATACCCGGCGGTGTGTTGAACAAACCTCAGTCTTCATCACTGACTCCTGTGATAACAATGGTGTTTGCTCCAGAGTCTCCCGTTAGGTACATCCGCAATGCGTATAGCAGATCTGGTGTGTTGCGGAACATTTCCGGCTTTTCAATTTGAAGGCTAATTCGAGACACTGCTCTCGTTGCCCAGTAAACATGCAAATATTCAGTCATTGTCGTCATCCGAAATGCTGGTGATGTGGATGGTATTTGCGACGTCATCGCCGGTGAGGTAGAGGCGTAGCGAGTAGATTAAATCTGAGCTTCGCACGTCCTTGGGCTTTTTGACATCAATCTGTACGCGAGAAAAGAGGGATGCACTGGATTGAGTGATAACTTCCTCTACTCTGTCAACTTGCTCTGCCAGTTTCTTAGTGATGTCCTGATGGGGCTGGAGCAGCATCCTGATTTCGGTATTATCTGAAGCACGAGTACGCAAAAGTCCGAGGAGTAGCTCTAACGGTTCGGCGGCAGCTCGAACCCAATCTCTTTTTTCCCACTTATTTTTTACTCTTGTCGGAGTGAGGTTATTTAACCGGTTTAGGATCGAATTCAGTAATGCAGTCAAATTTGAAATAGTAAATTTTTCAACAAAATGCTGCTCCCGCCAGATTGCGTATGCGAACACACTGATTGCTGAATGATTTGGATGTGATACAAGCTGGTCGAATATGTATTGCTGCCATTTTTGTGAAATGTCGCCAAGGGCAAAACCGACAGCACGTGGATCACGGATATGACCGCTCTCAACTTGCTCTGTAATCCATTGGATGCATTCGTCGGGTGCGTCCTTGTGCATGCAGGATAGTAGAAGAAGCATCTTCTTCTCGATTACTTCTGGAGGTATCTTTGCAAGTATGCATCTTGTCAAAACCTCGATAGATTGATGAAAATCACCTGGGCAGTCCCTGTCATTTATAGATAAAGAATTGCTCCAAATTAATGTCATTCTGTTTTGAAGACTACGTTCTTTAAAGCGTAAAAGGCGCAATTTTTCCTCTTTTGAAAGAGGAATCAAATCGTTTGGCGAAATATTATATGCGGATAGTCCGTTTTTTTGCTCCCTTATTTTGCCATAAAGTAATGTTCCTATCGGAAAGAGTTCATTTGGATCATCCTCTGATTTTTGAATGAATTGTTTTGAATTCAGATAACAGTTTCTTCTGTCGTTTGTATTGGCAAATGAAAACCAGTATATATTTCCATCTTTATCTATTTTTGAACGCCAACGACTATTAACTGTCATTCCATGTGATTCGCCGTTCATTTCTAATAATCGAGTTAATGAGTCAACTAGCCATTTGCATAAATTAACCTCATTTTTTTGTGCATCTCGCCAATTTTGTAAGTCATACCAGGACATTGGCTGGGGATAATCTGGTGCGGGAGCATCAGTGATGATAATTTCTTCAGTGCGTTGCCACGTTGTGCGGATCGGCGGGAATGATTTGTCTATTGGCGTAAAAACTAATTTATACGGTTCGTCGGCACCGTATTCAAAGGTGAGTTGAAGGCTGCATTCACTGTCTTGTTTCAGCGGGAAAGCTGGCGAGTTGATACGGGCGGAATAGCCTGTTTCATCTTCATTTTCTCCTTGAAAGATTGGGAACTGGTAAAATCGTTTCCCTGCAGGCAATGTAAAATGACTTCCGACAGGAATTGAAATCGATTGTCCGCGAACGGGGACAACGGTTGTTCCCCGTGAGACAAGGTAAAACCGCTGATAGCGACCGTTGAGCATTACTTTGATGGAAAGTTCGGGGATTTGGTCACGCCAGAGGGGGATATCCTCCGTCTGTTTCTGTAGGTCGTATAGTCGCACTCCTCCAGCAACGGGACTCCGGCTTATATTGATGACGAACGAAAACTGTCCGATTCGAGAATCATGCCTCAGTGTTTGCTGATCAATAAAAGAGGGTTTTAAAGGTTGTGTCTTATTGTGCCATTTGCCGTCGGCATCCACCGTGATCATATCAAGGTTATCTATTTGGGACGCTTGGTGCTTGTCACGGGAGAGAATAATCGTAGGGCAACGCTCCCAATAAAAGCCTTTGGTTTCGGGGATTTGTTTTTTAAGTTTTTGGTCAGAGCGGGCAATAAGTTTGGTGGCGGTAGTTGCTCCTCCGATGGTGTCTATTACCAACACGGCAAAACCGTTATTGAGTTTTGCATAATCCACTTGCTCAAAGACGGCTGCAACACTGCGAGGGAGCGGCTGGGCATTTGGAAAGCGGGCGTTGATATTGCGTCTGACAATCTCAAGGTCAAAATCGTTGAGGGTATCGGGAACAAGCCAGAGCAATTGATCGGGTTGAAATGTTTTGCTCAAGCGATTGGTAAATGCTTGTGCGGCACGGTCAAGGTGTTCTTCTGTATAAGTGTCGTCATGGGAAAACAGAAGGTCGGGCAGGGAGATTGTTGTTGTATTGGGATGAAGATGGGCTGCATCCGAATCGAAAATCCCCATAGCAACGGTCTCATCTTCATTACTCCACTCTTGCCATAAATAATTTTCTCTGTTCTCTTGGCGATTTGAAGTTGTGGTTGCGTACTGTGGGTGCAGGTAAGCAAGATCAATGCAGGCAGGTTGGGTTACAGACGGACAGCTGATAAATCGTTTGATTTTACCTTTTACTTTACTGGTTAGAGGCGTTGAAGTCCATGGCTCTACTTTGAAATCATCATAGGCAAACAAAATGGGCATGTCAGCAAAGTAATGTGTGCCTTCCCGATACATCTGTGCATACTGATTCCATATTTGCATCGTTTTCTGGCGATCATTTAGTTGCGAAAAGTCACGGGCAATATCATCGTCAAGACTTTGCAACCAACGCCAAGCATCCCATATTCTGCGATAGTCACGGTGGGAAAGAAGCGTATTGTTCGGAGGCAGGTTGTTCCATGGCGAAATGGCGTGTGCATCATCTGTATTCAACCATGACTGTATGCGGACAACCAGTTCGTCCTCCGCTTCATCAAGGCATTTATGGCGTAGTTCAAGCATTTCAAGCAAGCGAGTGACAAATGCCTTCAGCAGTCGGTTTTCAGTCAAATCGACGGACTGAAAACGTCGGACAGCCTGCAAGTACGGTTTACCCGCAAGCTTCTCGCGTATATTCCGTCCAGGACGAGTACTGAGCTTGATAAAACTGGAGGCATCCAATTCACGCACTGCACGAACAGGCAGCAAGGCGTGTTCACGGCGGGGATTTTCGTTTAGCGAACGGAAAAGTCGGAGTATTGACGGACGGGCATGTTCCGTGATGCGATAAAGACGGTCGTGCTTCACTTCCACGTTTTTACCACTTACGATTTTGGTAAGAAATGCAGACAATGGTTGCGGAAGTGCATCGCCAGTCTTTGGGTCAAACTCGACATTAACGGCAAACCAATGCGTTTGCGCAAGCAATTCTCGTGCATTATTGCCAGCTTGCCCTGCCTCTGATTGTAGTTGATATAGTTCAGTGAGAGTCATCTGCAAACCATCCGCATCCTATTTCTGAGAGTGGAACATGCGCTTTTGTCTATTAGACAATTTTGACCATTGTTCATCGCGATCTTTTTCATCGGGATGATAGCTCGCTGGAGGTTGTGATAGGTCAACAGCTTTAGATTCGGGCTGAATGTCGGGTGTATCGACTACCTCAACTTCTTCTTTATCCTGAAGATAATTGGCTGATTGCCAGATGAATTGACCGTAACCGAGTTCACAGGCAATTTCAAAGTCTTCACGAAGGTTGAACGGGTTGCCGCCAATACCAGTGTTGATTTGGGCGGAGATTTTATTGAGACATTCGGTCTTGCTCTTGCCACGTGTGTCGATACCTCGCAACTTGGGCATGACCTTTTGAACGAGTTGATCCTCAAAGGCAATATGAAGGGCTTTGTCAAGAGCACCTTCATCGCCTGAAGCTTGGGCAGCACGAACATCAGGATAGTTTGCCATATAATACTCAACAGATTGCCAGACCCGATGCCCAATCGCACGCCCTGCGACAGAAAGGGAGGCGTTCATGTCTTCAATGAACTGCTTGAAAGGTTTCACATTCTCTTCGGTAAGAGATGTCTCTTTAGCCAGCCATGATTGCCACGAACGCTTATGTAGAAGAGGACCGCGATTCTTTTCATCAAGCGGTGCTAACTTCAGGCGACGTTTAAGTGTTGTGGGGCGCGGGAAATGAACAATGATTGAGCGGTCAAGAACCTTGTCTGACAGGGATTTTGTGGTTTCATCCTGATTCATTGTGCCTGTCCAAAGCACATTCCGTCCGAGTGGGAGCTGGTAGGCGGGCATCCCTGCGCCAATTTTTACTGGCAAATACGGAACATCAGATCCCTTCATGCCGCGACGAAGCTCCAGCTTGCTTAGGAATTCGGCAAAATAAAGTTCAGGATGAGCAAGGTTCATTTCGTCGAGAAGAACCAAGCAAACACAGTCTTCAAGACCCGGGTAATCCGATTCTTTCAGCACATCAATCAGTTCTTTATCCTCTTCAGGATCGAGCTTTAGCCCTTCAGGGGACATTTCGTGCCAACGTGCAACGCGATGTTCGTACTTCTCATTCGCTGTGATTTGGCTTTGGGCAAGGAATCGCAAAACTGCCTGTGCATCGAATTTGTTGTCAATTGAGTTAAAGAATCCAAGCATGGACTCTTGTGAATCCCAGTTTGGCTGGACGGAAAGCGGCTCGAACATCAATCCGCCGAAATGAGAATAGAGGCGAGGCAGTTCGGATTTCCCCGTACCGGAAACGCCCGCAAGAACAGTAAGTGGCGACCATTCCGCCGTTTTAAGTGCAGTGTGGAATGCTTTTAAGATGCGCGGATGGAAGTGTAGTCCGTAAGTATCACACGCATTGCCAACACCAGCAAGCCAAGTACTTTCATCAATGTCAGCTTTTTGTGGTTGTGCAACTTTTTCAGCTTTAATATGCGGCAGTTCAATTTCTTTGTAACGGGCAGCAACTTCGGCGGGACGTTCATACGCCGCACGTAAACGTTCAAGTTCCGCCTGCGCTTCGTTGGCAGCTCCCTCGAACCTGTCAGCTTTTTGGGTGAGCATTCTATTATCAGCGGTCAACTCACTATTCTTGCGTCGTAACTCACTGGTCTCTTCAATTTGAGAGGCATTGCTTTCTACCTGCTTCATGAGTTCTTCGATACGAGCTTTGAGCCGCTCCGCTTCCTGTTTCATTTGAGTATATTTCTCGCGGTCAGCCTCGGTTGGACGATTAACCATCTCTTCACGTAGCCGTTTGATCTCATCGGTTTTGCTGTTAAGTTCACGGAGAACCTCTGCCGGGTCTTGATCGCCAAGTTGCTGTTTTAGCTGATCCAATGTCCCAACAAGCTCCATTTGAACGTGCAAGCTTTCACGCAGTCGTGTATTTTCGCCCTTAAGTGTTTTTCTTTCACTTGCCAGAGACTCCCGTTCTTCCTCAAGCAACGAGTCAAGCTGTTCTTGCAACTCATCGCTCTTCTTTTGCCACTGTTGCTCAAATCGTTGCGCCTGGCGTTCCAGTACCCGCTCATTTTGCTCCATTTCGACTTTTCGTCTTTCCTGCTCACTTTGGAGTGCGGAGAGCGCACCCTTCTGTTTTTCCAATTCGTTCTGTTCGGCTCTCAACTTTTCACGGTCAGATTCTTTCCGTTTTGCCCACTCATCTTGCTCCTTGGCGATTTCAGTGAGGATACGTTCACGTTCAACATTCTCCGCTTCAACTATTTCTTTTAAGCGTTTGTCTTTTTGCTCTGCAATTTCTTGTTCCAAACCGGAAAGTAGAGTAGTGCGCTTTTCAGCAAATTCCTTCTCGAACCTCGATTGACTATCCTGCAGCTTCGCATCCAATGCCGTACGTTCGTCAGCAAATCCCGCATCACGTTTTTGCTCGGCAATGATAACCGCTTTCTCACGCAGAACAAGCTGCGCTTTTTCTTCCTCAAGTTGCTTACGCTCTGTCGAAATTGTGTCAGCCAGTTTTTTCAGCCTTTCGGCTTCAGTTTGATTGGCTTTGTGCTGACGGGACGCTTCGTCTGCCAAAGTTTTTGCTTTATCTGCGAAGCCAGCATTCGCTTTTTGCTCTCGTTCAGTTACCGCCAGTTCTCGCTTGGCAACTTCTCCTTCTTCTGCATGAAATTCTTTCAACCGCTCCACAAACGTAGATGCAGCCTTGTCCAGTTCTTGTTGGCGGGCATCCAATTCCGCAATCCGACTCTCAATTACTTCCTTAAACGCTTCCCGTTGTTTTTCAACAAAGCCCGTTTTAGCTTTAGCTTCCTCTTTTGCTATTTCCTGTCGCCGTTTTTCGAGTTCGGCGTTTTCAGATGCGATGTCATTGCGTTGTTGTTCCACTTCTTCAAGGAACTTGCTCCGCTGAGTTTCAAAGGCTGTTCTTTCATGCCCAAACAGTTCCTTTTCATGGTTAAGGTTTTTCTCTTTTGATGCAACATCACTTTCTAGGTTATCCAGACTCGTTTGCCGCTCATCTAACTTTTTAGCAAAATCTTTTAGTTCATTTTCGCTCATTCCGAATAAACCCATGGTTATATCTCCTGCAATGTTTTTATAGTTGTGTAAGCAGCTTTGCGTAATTTCATTGTCTCATCCTTCGTCAGCGGCAAAGGTTCGTTGGCGTGCCCTCGTTGGTCAATGACATATTCTACATCTGCGACAAACGAGGGTTGTGTTTGCGAAATTGTCTGCGAAACTTCTTCGTCGGACGTTAAAAGAAAAACAATAACACATGCCCCCAGTGTCTGATCGTTGCCCTGCAAAGTTTCACGAATAGCGTTTCGCTTTACACGGCGCAACCCTTCTGAAAATTCTCCTAAACCGCAGTTTTTTGCGTTTTGTTCTGCCAGCTGTGCATATTCAGCATCGCCAACATCCAGTAGTGGGACGCTAAAAAATTGCCGTCGAAAAACATCTTGTAAAGCTGCATAGAGGTCACATGCAAAAGACAACGCATTATCTCCATCTTTGCATTCCAGCCAGAACCTTTCAGCATTGACAAGTCGGTTTTGCGTATTCTCCCCAAACCGATTAAACCGATCGAATCCGAATTCTCCTTGGATACTCGTTCGTGCATCCAGTAAAGAATCAGCAATATAATTGGCATCTACTTTCGATGTTGGTGTATTAGCGAATTGGATAGATGGCAAAATGGTGGTAATCACTTTCCGCATAAACTTGTCATCTGGCAGTTCAACATCATCACGCCTAATGCGCCCAGATCCATGCAATTCTTCATCCCTTTTGTTTTTTATATCGAACATCCGTGGTACGAAGTCAGAAAATTCATTGACTATGCTTCGCAATGGATGCGTCGGATCATTTTCAGCAATTAAAAACGTAAGAGCCAACACAGTTCTTAATTCCGCTTTACCCGATAGAAAGTCCTCCAGTTTTCCTTGCGGAATTGGGGACAATCTCCCTTCTGGAAGTTCAAAGCCGATATTTTTTGCGGATTCAGCTAACAAATCCGGGTGTTTGTCCGGATTTGTTAGTTTGAGCTGCTCTACTGCTGTTTTATATGAATGATGTGCGCAAGAATAAAACAATGCCCATTCAAGTGAGGCATAGATGTTCTGAATAGAGCGATGCTGGTCATTGCGTCTCGGACGGAGGCTGGCGATGAGTTTGGGGTAGCGTCCCCAATTTTCATCTGTTTCAAACACCTCTTTTTGAAGGGTATCTGGTTTGCTTTGACTTGGATTAGACAAGTTTTGACGCCAGTTCAACATCCACTTGCTTAATGAATCATCGCTTTCTAACAACTGGCTAAAAGCATTTTCAAGTTGAAGAGAAAATCCAGTCCCAAATGGATCGGCAATGCGAAATTCTCCATCACTTTTCTGGATAGCAATCGGGCAATCGAGAAAATAGCGTTCAGGTTGTGGTACAATGGTAATTTGTTGCACAGAGGGCATACGGTGGCCTTCGCCAAACGCCATTGACCGTTTTTGCATTGTTCGTAAGGTCAGCAAGACATCACGGGGTATTGGAGTCATAGAGGTATAGTTCTGGCCCAATCGAATCTTCCAAAATCGCCTTTCGTTTTCTTCTTCCCTCTTTTTGAGAGGTTCGTCGTCAAGCATTTGTAAATATGGAAGAATCTTGCCAGTAGCAAGTTCTCGAAACAGAAGTGCAGTAATATACGTCGGACTCGCTTCCTCACTTTTTCTTAGTTCTTCAAATTTCTGTTTGATAAGCTGATTGTATTCATCCACGTAACCCTTATCTCGCAACCGAAGCAATACGCACTGAATAAGATCATTGGGAAGACATGTTTCTGTTGTAAGCTGTTTGGCTTCACGAAATCCACCTGCCTCAATGAGCTTTAATACAACACGCTCAAAGGCATTTAATGCATTATCATCTTGAGAGACTTTGGGTAGTGTTACGCGATATGCATTAACCGGCCAGGATAGATGACGCTCTCTGCCGATTGTTTCGCCAAAGGGCTTTGGCATCCCGTAATCAAGGAGGATTATTGACATGGTAGTACCCTCCCTTCTGTTTGGCAAAGCTTGTGAAAATCTACCAATCCAGGAATGTGGTCTTCGGCAAGTTGCGTTTGCAAAAGCCCCGGGTCTCCAGCCACCACAAGCAGTTTTTTCTGACGACTCATCGAAACATTCAAGCGGTTGTACAGACATAAATGCCCAAACAATCTTCGTGCCTGTATTTCTTCGCTGTCGTCGCGAGAATTCCAGTTTTCTGGCATCGTTCTGACCATTGAAAGGATGACAACATCAAATTCCATACCTTGAAAAGAGTCGACTGTACCAATGCGGAGCTTCTTGTCGTCACCGGCCGATTTGCCAAGTTGTTTTTTGACAAGTTCTGCCTGTGCTTTGTAGAAAGAGATGACACCGAAGGAAAGTTCCTTCCCCTCGTCAGAGTTCATCCATGCCTGTAACTGGTGAGCAATAGCAGTGGCTTCTGCTCGGCGAATCCAGCTGGTTCCGCTTCGTTGATGCTTGCCTTTGCTAACGGGAACATTCAGCCAAATGGCGGGAGTATTATCCGTGCCTGATAAATTGTGAACAAAATCACTTTCGGGTCTTCCTGAACCAAACTTTTCAGATAAATCAAATCGCTCGTAGAAATTGCGGCTAATAAAAGCGCCCAGCATGGGATGCATGCGATATTGCTGATCTAGTGTAACTCGCCGTTGAATGCGATCATTCTCCTCAAGAGCCTTTAGCCTTTCCGAGAAAAAATACTGAAACATTGATTTCTTCAACCAGTCGGACTCATCCTCTCCCGTCTCTTCATTTTCCATCTGACGAGCAACCGTTTCATCAATGATGTGTGGCAATTGGCGGTGGTCGCCAACAAGAATGATTCTTTTCCCCTGTGCCATTGCCACCATCAAATCAGGTGGCGACACACGAGCCGCCTCATCAACAATTACATATTCATACTGAATCTTCTGAATTTCTTGAGCAGCGTCTTTGACAGATATTCCCTTTTGTTGTTGCATTTGCTTGTTGACACTTTGCTGACAAGTAGCAGCGAAAGCGTAGGCATAGTCAGCAACAGTATCGATCATTCCAAAAGGGTTGCTTTCGAGTTCCGCAAGGAATTCCGCAAGTGCGGCTGTTCTTTTATCCTTCACAGAAAGCCCTGCCGTTCTTATTTTCTTCACCGCATCGTCCGCCAGTGCGAGAATTTCGTCATTCTGTTTTTCCACACGAAATAACGGGGGTGATGTAAAACGGTAAAGAAGTTTCTTTTTTAATTTGGCGATGTCCTCCAAGAATGAAGGCTCGCCATCTTCAGGACGCCATAAACTTGCCTTATCGAGTAGTTTTTTCTCGTCGTCATCCAAAACATCCTGCAAATCTTCCAAAGCATCGGTTACCCGTTCCGCTCCGTCATCAGCAAAACTTTCAGGGCGATGGCGCAACCGGCGGACTGATTGCAACAATGGATACGATGTACTATCATTCAGCTGTTCCTGCAGCGACAATCTTTCAGCAAGTAGTGCGGCACGGCGACAGCATTCTTCTCCGACAATGGAAACACCCAATTTTGCAATGCCCTGTGCAATGTTTAACGCAAGTGTTCTTGTTGGTGCTTTCAGATACTGAATACAAAGGTTTTTGATTTGTGTTTCCTGCTTAACTTCTATCAACTTCGGGTTCTTTGAGCGGAGTTCTCTCGCTCTCTGCGTACACCATTCTTCAAGTTGCCTTTCAAATCGACTAAATCCATCGCCGTCTGTCCCTGACCGCTTCCCGAATTTTGGAACTGGCAATCCATTAATCGCAAGGCGATCTGTCATATTCTCAACAGCGTCATGCTGAAAGCCGGTCAGCAAAATTGAACCTTTTATATTTGCTCCAGCTTTATCAGATAATTCATTCAAACGTTCAATAATCGCAGCGATGACGGTTGTTTTTCCCGTGCCGGGAGGTCCCTGAATAAGGGCGACATCCGGGGTGTTCAACGCCACATCAATTGCATCTCTTTGTCGGTCTGTAGGTGGATTGAGGAATACCTTTTCAGCGACAAAGGCAGTTAGTGGTTTAATCTTAGAAGGTGCCCTTGCTGGTGCAATCTCGCCCTTTTCTTCAATTAGAAGCCCAAGTTGAGGGTTGGCTGCACGCCCCTCAAGAATTGCCTTCCGGGCAAATAATCGCCGCTTGATTTGTGCGATCTGTCCAGCTAGGGAAAGGATAAGATTTCCAGAGGAATTAGGAATGGCTTCGGTATTGAGCGTAAGAGTTCGAGTAACCGCATCGTAATGCTTTACATCAAATCGGGGGCTTGGTTCTTTTTGTTCGCCTCTTCGTTTACCAAAAAAAGCATCGTCCTCTGCTTCCTTTTCGATGTTTCCTGTGAATTGTACAAAAGTCAATTCAGCGTTGGTTAAATAGTCTGGCAACTCATTAATCAAATCAACAGATTCAACATCTTTGTCTGCCAGCATCTCCAATGCCGAATCTGAAGCATGAGTGATTCGAACGCTAACCGTCCCGTCGCGGTTTTGCGTCATATCGCAAAAATCCAATGAACCGACTTTACGAGCCTGATCCAGCAAAAGTTCACCTTCAGCCGCTACAAACTCGTCCCATTTCTTTAGGTAACTTCCATCATCACTGGTGAGTGCCGACATTTGTGATTTGGTGAGGATTTGTATTTGCCCCGCCTGCGTCCAATCTACAAATTTGAGTTTGCCTCGTGCCAGCCGCAACGCACGGTCTTGCGATTGCTTGGGCTTGGTCAGGCGGGTGGCGATGTAGATTGTTTTACCATCGGTTCGTTGTTTTTCTGTGGCTACAAAACGAATCCCATCGCCAGTAATGCAGAATGAATTTTGACGTGTCGCTTTGTCTGGCGATTCACCAGATTCTTCTTCATTCGAATTTTCAATGTCGTCAGTAGGCTCTCGTGCATTGTCAGGACTGTCATTCTCTACAAAGTCACTATCAGAAGTTGACTCTTTTTGTTCTGCTCGCAAATCTCGGTCAACAGCGGCACCCGTATAAAAGAGAAAATAGGCGGATTCGCCATACATATAACAGCATCTTCGCTTCAGATCTGAGTAAATTTTTTCGCCAGACAGTTTATTAGAAAATAATTTGGAATAGCGTTCCTCTACGTACTCGTCCACCCCAATTTCGATGTCGCCCATTTCCAAGCATTCACCAGAGAAAAAAGCTATTTGCAATTCAATGCTTTCATCTTTAGCTGGGTTCGCAAACTGTGCAAGTATGGCGCACCCGTTAGATAGCTCACGGGAGAGGCTATTTGACTCCTCACTCTTTATCGGTTTTACAAAGACAACTGATTCCTTCAATCTGACTTCAAACTCACCGGGGCGGGTGGCATGTGCTTCAACACCAAGAATAGATTGCTCTTTCAAATCCTTGGCAGGTACGTTTGTTTGTTTGACGCGAACAGTTATTGTTTCTGTGGGAAGGTCTGCAAATTTCATTTTTCCGTCTCCATAAATTCAAACGACAAGCAGTCAGGAAACGGCTTTGTTCCTCGAACAGGGAATGCAGTTTTATCTTCAAAGTCTAGAACCGCTTCGTATTCCGTATCGTCATTGTGTTCCAGCGAAAACGGATAGAAAAGACGGTGCGGTAATGTAAACGCGCTGGTGTCTGCTGGAATTAACACTTCCCATCGTTCAGTCTTGGCACGGGCAAATACTGGACGAGAAGTTTGACAATACGGGCAGCATTTATGCTTTACAAAATAACTCATTGAGCATTGTGGGCAAGTCAATGACTGATCGTAAGCCTTAGCTAATTCCATCGCCCAGAACATCATTGCCGGGCGGCGGTGCGGTTGAGTTCTTCCAATCACAAATGTTTCTTGGAATAACCGACGCAATTCATCCGTTGCCACCAATTCACGAGGTAGCGGAGGGCAGGTGACGGCAGGGTTACTGTCGTCATCTTCATCATCAATGAAAGGCAACAGACCTGCGTAAGCCTGTTCGTCCAAATCAACAGGTTCGTTTTCATTTGCTGGTTCTGCATCCCAGCCGCCGTCATCGTCTTCTGGTTGCAGCACTTTCTTTCCAATAAACGGGTGGGCAAGTGTGAGCAGATTGAAAGCCATTACCGAAAATGCCCAGCAATCTGTGCGTGGACGAGACTGATTAGTTCCTTGCACAATTTCAGGTGCGCCGTAGTGTGGCGTATAAACTGAATTCCCGCCCTTGATTCGTTCAAGGCGGAGGTTGTCGGCATCAATCAGCCAGACATCCTTTGAGTTGCCTTCGCCGATAAAAGCATTGTTCGGAGAAATATCGCCATACACCAAGCCAGCGGAGTGAAGTCGGGCAAGTATCGAAGCACATTTTGAGAGTGCAAAAAGTCGACGACGGGTTGAGCCGGTTAGTGCATAATGGTACAAACGCAAGGCTGAATCGCTATCCGGCATTTTCGCAAGCCATTCGGGAAGCTTTAACTTTTTTTCATCAAAGGACTCTTTTAACTTTTTTTTATCAGTTCCGTTGAGGTTAAAATTTCCAAACGGTTTCATGCCATTCAGAAGGCGCATGACATATCCCGGCTCATCGCGCAAGATAGCAAGCGGCAATGAAAGCGGGATGCGAGGAGGAAGCGGCAAAAGCCTTATGTTATGAAATTGATTACGCAAATTGGCACTTGTGTCTGGCTTTCCAGAAGCATTAAGAGGTTGTTTAATCGCCAGATCAGCATCTTTAGTACGATAAACTACCCCCTGACCACCACGGGCTAATTCTTCCCCGAGATAATGTACGTTTCCATAATCATCCACCATAGGCTTTGCTGAAACTTTAGGTGTGTCTTTACTCATCAGTCACCTCCTCACAAAAAAGGCAGGCGATAGTCTTGTCGTCACTATGTTTTGGTGTCGGCCAATTCACCAGCATCTCACGTACATTCCGAGCAGCAGACACAGATGCGAGGTTGCGATGAGCGGAGCAAAATTCTTTTACAAAACCATCCGTATCTGACAAATCTTCAGAGACACCATCCGTGCAAAGGATGATGGATTGGCATTCATCTTCTGGTAAAGACAGGATTTTCCAATTGCTTGCCTTCACCTTCGCAGACAGTGCAACTGTGATATTTGAAAATCCTTCAGTCTTGCCATCAGAAAGTGATTCGACAGAACCATCATTTTTTACAACAGCAACCAATCCATCACCAAGCATTCCAAGGGTGATTGTTCTTTCGTTGGTTCGATATGCGAACAGGCATGTTGCAGCACAGTCTTTGGGCTCAAGCGGAGAAATAAGCGAAAGCCACTTGTCCTTAACATTTTCGCAAAGTGCCGACTGTTCAATTTGAGAGTTGGAAGAAGCATAGACCGCGTGAGCTACGGCAAGGCAGGCGGAATGACTTCCAAAATCAGAATACTGTTTTGAGCCAAGACCATCCGACACGACAATTCCATCTCCCCATGTATGATGAAAACCAAGCCATGCGTCCTGGTTGGGCTTGCATGTCGTAATGTGGCCTGGCCCTATAACAGTGGCCCCGAAACTTTTCCAGACTTTTACCATTCGTCACCGCCTTCAAGCCAGCCATCTAAAGCGGGAAAAAGATCTTCCACTGGAAACACTTCATCCCCTTTAAGCATAGGGTTGGAATCTGCACCACTTTTAAGAATGCGTAGAGTGTCGGCAGGCAGGTTTTTCTTCCAACGTTTTATTTTTTTTGCATCAGCCGATGCCCAAAATCCATCCGTAATAAAAACTATTTTGGCATCCGGCGTTTTTTCAAGCAAAGCGATCAAGGCATCTGCATTTGCACCCCCCTCACATGTCACAAGAGAAGGAGGCAGTTCATCATCCGACTTCCAGTCGATAATGCATGCATCTTTTTTCCATGCAACCAGCTTTATTTCTGCGTTTGATTTTCCGAGTCGGATATATTGCTCAACCGCACGAACAGTATTATTAGCAATCAAGTTTTTCCCCCATTCGAACATACTGCCGGAAACATCAACAATGATATAGAGGACTTCTTTCATCGATGACGCCCTCCGGGTTGAATCATTTCTTCCAGCTGCCTGAACAGGCTGTTCCTCGATACGGACTGGAGGTTTTTCGAGTCGTCGATTTTCTTTCTTACGACTTTGTTTTTCGGGTAGAAACATGAAGCTAAAACAGCTCTGCCTTCAATTCCGCCAAAATAACGGACAATATTCTGGAGCTTCATGACATGCTCGCTGTTCACATTGCCAGCTTTGCACTCGATGACATAGAGACGTCGTCCATCCGTGAAGGTAATATCAAGCTCCTGATAAGTATCCCCAAACAAGTTGCTCAGTTGTGCGCTAAAGCTTGATGAACTCTTGTCGGCATCATCCTCTTTGAATGAGACTTCAAGACTGATGCGCATATCCTTGATCAAACCGGAATCAACAAGGGGCTGAAGTTTCATGAAGGTGTATTCTTCAAACCATCCGCCAGAGAGGTATTTGGCAAAATCCGGCCACTCCTTGAACTCAAAGTGTTTAGGACCGACACTTATCTTCGCACTTTTATCCTTGGAGAGCTTTGCGTAGATATCCCCATTGTGCAGTTCAAACGGCTGAAAGCTGTCGTTGTAACGGGACAGCTCTCTATAGAGCCTTGAGATTTTAGAACGCGCCTGCCAGAGCTCATTGGTCAGACTTTTCCGGTCAGAAGATTCAATGCCGGGGATATCAGCCCAATGGCCAGCTTTCGAGATAAACAGATTATTGCCGTTGAGCTGGATAAAGGTTTCTACCGATGGAATCAGCTTTGTTTCAACGGTCTTAAAGTCATTGAGATAAACCACCTGATTGTTACGGCTGTTGAAATAGAATGGCGTTGCATTCACCTTGCGACAGGCAGCAAGAGCCCCTGCATACATCAACTTTGTTCCGCCCGTTAGGTTGAAGCCGACCTTTGCATCGGCAGGCATTTTCGCGATCAGATCCAGAATTGTGGAACGGACATTTTCAGGATCATACGGGTCCACGGCGACTTCACCGTATCCAGCTCCTCCAAGAAACTGTTTCATGACATCGGCAGGGAACTGTGCTGAATTTACGAAGATGTGCTTCCTGCTTGAAAACTGGATCACGCCAAGCAAGTTCGGCATCCGCTGTTCGCCGAACAGGTGAAAAATGGCATCATACTGATCAGAATCAGCATCCGTTGTTCGAACCTGTCTTCCGTGCCATTCCAGCCATTCGCTCGGTAGGACGATTCTTTCCGGAGGTCTTCCGGGCTGAGAAGATGCGATAAGGCGCTTCTTCAGGGTCGGGTGCCTCAGGGCCGCAAAAGCCCAGACGAAAGCCATAACCGGAGTTCCAGGACTCAGGTAGAGTGTAACGAGCTTTTCACCTTCCAATGCCGCAACCGTATTCAGGGACTGAGTCGCTGCTTCGTATATACCTTCGGTATCATTGAGATGCTTCAGGCCCACAGGGTGAAAACTCACATCAACCTTTTTACCGGCATCTCGAAGTTGCTTTTCAAGCCACTGATTAAAATGATTGTGCGCCTCCGCTGTATTTGAAAACAAATCAAGAAACGGTCTCGCGGCTGCAGGATCAGAACCTTCGATATCTGCTGTTTTTTGCTGAAATTCATCAGCTCTTTTCTCGGTTTTATCCGGGTGCGTAAAACCAAGGATGACCACGTCGGTGTAATCTTCCGCAAGCAAAGCTCCCAGAACGGGGCCGGTTGTCTGTTCAAGTCCGAGTGAGGCCCTGAAATCAGTCATTCCGTACCATGTCATTAAATATTTCTTCATAAACTTTCCCCATTTATGTATGGACGGAACCAACTAATTTCATTTGTCATGCGATTGACAAATACGGCACGGTTTGGTTTTTCGATACCCTTGAATTTTCCAATGCTCCCGCTTACCAATTGTCCCGCATCATCTTCGTTCATGCAAAATGCTACGCGCAGTTCAAATAAATTCAGCAAATCCTTGCATGAACTGGAACATCGTCGCCAGTTATCCATAAACGCAAAGACAAAGGTTCCCTTGCGCGAACCTTCTTCGGCAATTTGCTTTAGTAATGATGCCGGTGTTGGAGGTTCTCCGGGCTTAGGTGCTCTAAATGATTGAACGGGATGCAATGCCTTCTCTGCATCTAAACCATCAATAATCAATGCCGTGCGCCGAGTTCCAATTGATTCAGCGATACTTTCGAGCGGCATTTCGCCGAGATCATCAAACCGCCTAAAAGTACTACCACGGCTGGATGATATTTCACCAAAGGCATCAGCAGGTTCAACACCACGACCGTTAAAGTAAACAACTTCGTCAAAATTACTAGACACTCTCGATAAACTTGCGAGTAGAGATGCTAACAACCCATCGTGAAGTTGATCATGGTAACCGCAAAAAAGAATATTGAATGCTTGGCGATTGGTCAGCGGAACAGAAATAAAGTCGGCTGCGAAATTGAGTTGTTCACCCAAAAGAATTGAGTCAGACTGTCCGCAGATATGCTGGTAATTATTTAGTGATGGACGTAGCGGGAGATGTGCGCCGTTGAAAATATGGGCTTTGCTCTCAATTCCACGTTTTGTTGCTCGTTGTGATAATCTCTTGAGATGAGCAAGACAAAACTCTCGTTCTACCAGTGGAATTCGAATTTTCACATTGCCCGATTTCGCACCATTGGAATTATTGATAATTCCTTCTGGCGGACTCCTAAGTTCAGATGCCGCCCAGTTATTCCCGCTAAGGATCATAGCAGAGTCTTCTTGTCCACATGCCAGCGCAATACGACACCCCAACTGCGAAATCAGAGAGCTTATCGACAAGGCGTTGATCCCTTTTAGTGTTTGCGTAGCCAAGAGAATATGAATACCAAAAGACCGCCCCTGTTTCAGGAGTTGCGAAAGCAGTTTCTCGGCGGCATCTGCTACTTGCCTGCTTTCTGTAAACAGAATTTGAAACTCATCAATTACCAATAGAATACGTGATAACTTACAATTTCGGGAATTTCTATACTCCGGAAAATCGCGCACACCTGACGACTTGAAGAGACTTGCCCGATGCTCTAATTCTTCCACAAGATGCTGTAATACAGTCACCCCATATTCAGGGTCGCTTTCTGTGGCAACCAGTTTGGCATGTGGAAGTTCTGGTTTGGCATATACCGTAAACTCGGTGGATTCCTTATAATCTAATAAGTAAAGGTCAATTTCATGCGGCGCGTATTTTTCACATAGCGAATGAATCATTACATGCAAAAGGTTGGACTTCCCAGAACCGGTTTTTCCCGCCAAAAGTGCATGATGTTCAGAGTCTGATGCGCCTAATCTCAATGGGACGGCATCACCGGATGGCGTCCATCCTATTGGGATATTCAGCCCGTCAACGGTAGTTGCGCCTTTCTGGTAGTTAACCCAAAGATCGGATAAAGATTTGCTGAAGCGACCAGCTTCAGCATGGTGTTCGGCAAGTTTGACCAAAAAAGAATCCAAAGCATCTTGTTGCGGCCATCGCTCTGGGTGATAAGAAAATGACAACCCGACTGTATTCTCGGAATTGACGCGCAACAACGTGTCGACTCTCTGAGTGGAAAGGCTAAATGTTTCACGCAGTTTTTCGTGCCTTCTATCCTCAATGCGTGCTGTATCAACTGCAACAATTGGCAGTATCCCACATCGCGGTCCATTTTCAATCAAACGTTCCAGATACCACGAACTCTTGTCTGATAGCTGTTCTGGGACATCGAAAAGAAGCAATACTCTGTATGGCAAAGCATTGTCTTGGTTTGCAGCATTAAACCCCATCCAGTCAGATATTCTTCCCTTGAATCTATTTTGAATCATTTCCTCTACTTCATCCGCCATACTACCGAGAAGAGCCTCAATTTCATCAGCTCGTGTCAGCACACGTTGTTGCGGCATCAATTGCTCAACTTGCAACAGTGGCAGAAATGGAGCAAATGAATCGCCTTGTTTCAGTGGGTCAACAAGCATGAGTTCAAGTTTTCCGGGTGGGATAGATTGTGTCAGCCGCAACAAGAGATGATGAGCCAAACGCCGTTGAGCTTGATTCTCTTCTGGTAGAATTAAAGATCGCTCAAAGGGGAACGGAACTTCATGAGGAACCGAACAAGACAAATCATTGAACGATGCCATCTGACGACCAAGAATAAGAGCGTTGGGGATTTGCGAAACGATGCCAGCATCAGTCTCTTTAATGTTTTCGAAGGGAGGTTGTTGTTGAAGCGTTTGCTTCGAAGCAAACTCTATTTCTTGAGTTGCTTTACGCCAATTCGCAGGCAACCCAGTTTGGAGATTCTTTCTGCGTGATTGCCTTCGTTTTTCCAGTTCTGCGGAGGATTTTCTCAATGCGGAAAGTTGCTGCCGGATGCTATCAAGCCGCTTTTGCAAAGATTCCTTTTCTGATAATGCCGATTGTCGGTTGTTTTTAAAATCCAGTTTTGTCTTTTCTAGTTCGGAACGATCCGCTGATTGTTTGTATAGAACACCTTGCAAACGATCGCATTGCTGCCTTGCGTTATCTTCAGCAAAAAAATAATAGATTTTTTCAATGAGCCAGCGGTTTTCAATTTGTTGCTCAAAGTCAGCTTTCTTCTGGGTGGTAGACTGTATTTCTTTGTTTACCGTAATGATTGCTTGGTCGAGTTTGGTAATTTTGTCATTACTTTTTGCAATTTGTTTTTCGATTTGACGCGCCTGTTGCCTGAGGCTTCGTTCTTTGGAAAATTCGTCATTGGAGTGTTTGACGGGTGTTCCGCCAATGTTAGATATTGAATGATTAACCTTTTCGCAAGCTTGATCAAACTCGCGGTCAATCATAGCAAGTCCATCATGATAATCCGTGATGACCTTGACAAGCGTAGCGATGGACTTTTCAAAGTTACTCATAAACTTGAACCCCCGCGCATTCGCAATGATTGGGCTTCCTGCAATACTTGATTCACATTTGTAGCATTCTGCTGAAATTCTTCATTAAATGCACAGAGTGAACTGATTTCATTTTGAATCGGTTCCAGCACATCAGCGACGATGGATGTTCCAAACTCATCTCGTACTGAGTTGCAAAATTCATCCGTGCAGTACCTTGACATCCCTAACACATCATCAAACATCATCATCCTCCTGTTCTTCAATCGGCAGGTGGAGAACCATGCTGTTGGACAGCTCTTCTAAAAAGAATTGCTTGCACATATCCCTGGCTATTAAATAGTCCGATTGAAAATCCGGATTATTAGCTCTGGTAGTAGCTACCCACTGATTCCATTGTTCCTCTGAAATTTCTGTTGAATTCATCTCGCTTGTCAACGAAATGAGTTCTGCCGTTCTTTTATCCACAGCATCCATATCCCCGGCATTTGAGGCTTCGCGGAGAGCATCAACAAGACCTTGAATATTTACAATCTTATCGGCTGGTATTTCTGTTAATCGGATTTTCATGTCAATCTGTCTCCTCATCTTGATGTATGGCCTCGAGGCAGGATTTGTCTATCTCGTTTTTGGCGGGCAGCATACCGACTAACGGCGAACCTGCCTCACGCAAGGCATCCCGCAGTTCCTTTTCTTCCTCTGGCGATAAATCATGAATATCTCGCGAGCAGAGAGTGCAGTGTGCATCAGCTTGCTTATGCCCTTCCGCCTGAAAAATCATGTGATCTTTTTGCGAATAGAGATAACTCGCCTTGCCGCATTTCACTTCAAACGCCATTGAGCCACCGACGGGTGCTCCCATTTTCTCACCACGTCCAAGAATAACTGGCACTCGCAAATCACTTACAATTAAATCGGTCTTGGTATATCTGCCGTTATCCCCAACATACGTCCGGCCCTGTGTGTCAATCTTTCCCCCCAGCGGTGCAAGAGCATAACGCGCCATTTGTTCTGCGTATTCTCCACTTATATGAATGCGAGCATTGCGATTGATCATGTTTCGCTCTACATCACCTTTTGCAGAATTCCACTGGCTACGGTATCTATCGACCATGTTGCGGTAGGATCCATTTCTGTCATATAAATACTCTTGCAACAGGCGTTGCTGATCGGAGGAAAGATTCATCCGGTCACGGATAACATCAGGGGTGATTGGCTTTCCTTTTTCGGGTTGCCAATGAAGCCACTTATGAAACTGAGCAGCAGATGGCTTCGTTGCCAGATAGGCTTCGAGTGCTTGTTGAGCAGATGCAAGACGTGCCTTGCCCGCTTCAATGCTGTTCTCCACTTGCTGCAATCGCTGGGTACATTCTTGTTGTGCTTGTTCAAGAGCTTGTTCAGCCAGTGACAACGCCTGCTTTGCAAGTTCGACTCGTTGTTCCATCGTTTGGCGATCTTCCGTAGCTTTCTCAACAGCTTCTTGTGCTTCTTCAAGACATGCTTCAGCTTCTTCAAGGGCGACCTCAGCCTCGGTCACATCAGTCTCTTCTGATGAACAATCAGGTGGTTCATAGTTTCCATCTTCATCGTAGCTGCCACTCGCTTCGCAAGAGGATAGTGCGGATTGCGCACTGCTCAATGATGATTGTGCCGTTTGAACTTGTTGCTGGGCGGACTGAAACTGTTGCTGAGCTTCCTGCTCAGCTTGAGTTGCCTGCTCCAGCATATCTTCACTGGTTTGGGCTTCTTCACCGGCTACTTCGCAGAGCTTTTCAGCAGCGGAAATTTGTTCCTGACAAGCAGATTCAAGACCTTCGCGGATAGATTCCAAGTCCCGCATAAGGTCTTCCAAATTTTCAACTTGTCCGATAGAAACTTGTGCCATTGCTAAATGCCCCTACGATTGTAAATAATCACGCAAGCGGGAAGCCAGCGCCTTTAGATACGGGATTTGCTCAGAAGCGTTCTCATCAAACTGCCGCAGTTGCTGTAAAAGCGTGTTGTACTCTTCTTCAAATTGTCCCCGCTTCTCATCCTGCCAGGAATCACCCAATGCAGAGAATGCACCATTGAGATTTGCCGTCGCATCATTGAGCGAGTCAATAAACTGCTGCAATGAATATGCGAAACGCTCCAGTTCTTCAGGGTCGCCAATTGCTTGTGCCATTACCAATACTCCTCTTCGTCTATTGAATCATTTGTTGATGTCGGAACTCCATTCGGATTTTGCGATTTGCTGCGCGTGGTCACCGACATTGTTACCTTACGGAAGAATTCGTGTATTTTATCTGCATCTTCCGCTCGAAAGACGGTGTTTTTAATCTCGCTCCCATTGACTTCCGCTAGGACGGGCGTAGTTGAGATAAAACGCTCAAGTGTCTCAATCCCCGGATCACTGCCAATGCCCATAGCCATAAAGAAGCATTTTGAAGAACGACCATCTTTGATTAGCGACTCAACGGGAGCTTTCCAGGAATCCGTTGGCTGTCCATCGGATACCAATACAATCGTCGGGCGATAGGCACGGGAAGGAACAACATCCTTGTCCTCAATCATAGCTTTTACCAAATTGAACGCCTCGCCCATTGAGGTACACCCGTCAGCCTCCATGTCCGTCCATTCAACAGACGAGGCAGCAGTGGGCGGCAGATGCTGTTCGGCGCAATCACCAAAAGTAATGATAGAAATCAGAAATTCAGTTTCTGCTCCCTCTTCAGCGGTAAATGAGTCAAGCATCTGCTTAACCGCCTGATTCATGATCTGAATCTTTGATGTTCCACCCTCTACCAACTCCCAAGTCTGCCCATCGCTTTCCACGGTCTGTCCAGTGCGGACGACATTTTCGGGATCAACAACTTCACCCATTGAACCGCTGACATCCAGCAGAAGAAACACAGGCAACGGTTTTGCCTTTGGTGCCGTAAATTTACTCGGATCAAACATTACCAATAATCCTCCTCATCTGTTTGTTCATTAGTTGCATCTGTGTCCTGAGACGGTGCAGGTGCTGTTTTAGGTCTTTCTGTCCGATCCTCTATCGTTGCAGGCTTGACTTCAATATCGGCAGGCTTCGTTACCTGATTGGGGTTCTGCGACTGTGTACGCATCGTGACCGACATCGTGACAAATTTAAATGCATCTCGCAATTGCTTGGCATTTTCAGCATACAAAAGCGGTGTCTCAGCGTTGCCGATAAACTTTCCAAGCACGTCCTCATCTGCATCTGCTCCAATTGCCATTGCCATTCGATCGCACTTTGACGAACGTCCCTCATTGATGAAATCCTGTAAAGGAGTCTTCCAGTTGTCCCCTGGACGCCCATCCGAAACGAGAACAACCGTAGGCCTATAGGCACGCGATGGTATGACATCCTTGTCCTCTATCATCGCTTTCGCCATCTTGAGTGCAGTGCCCAGTGGAGTGCCACCTCCCGCAGACAAATCATGCCACGAAATATTACTGGCACTCGTCAATGCCTGATGGAGACTAACTTCGGCTCCAAAAGTGATGATTGCGACATGGATTTCCGTTTCACCACTCTCCGAGTCACAGAATGTCTCTAACATCTCCTTTACGGCGGCATTAAGATTCTGAATCTTCGGCCCGCACATACTTCCGCTTACATCCAGTAACAGAATTACCGGCAAAGGCTTTGCCGTTGGTGCCGTGAATTGTGATGGATCAAATGCTGTCATCTTTGTTCTCCTAATTAATTTGCTGGTTTCAATTTCATACAATTCTCAATACTCGGGGAAAAACTCAGCAAGGTTTCTACTCCCGACAAACACTTCGCAGACCAGTCGGCCCCGATCCACTTTGTAAGCGGTCCTGAGTTCAACCTGCTGCCCATTGATAAGTTTTGACAAAGCATCCTTCGCTTTCTGCCCTTTGGCGGTGTGCAGTTCCGGAGCATCGTAACCGGCGGGACGAACTCTGGTTCCGGTCTCACCGTTCCATTTCCACTCCGGTGACACCTCGAAGGTATCTCCGTCGATAATTGAAGTGACTTTGAATGCTGGCATCGTTGCTCCTTTTGCTTTTCCAACCAATTGCGCTTCTTTCTGCATCTGGTCTTTAGCAACCGGTGTGCCAGATTGTTTAAAATGGCGTAACCTACTGTTATTGTTGAGATTATAAAACTCCTAACAAAGAGCAAGCATTGACTGTATTTCAACTCAGGTTGATGCATTTTAAACCCCGGTTTAAAGTTTTCGTTTTGTCTGATTCAAAAACTTGTGCACCGCCTGAGGGGTTACACCCAACATCCTCGCCGCCTGACTCTGATTGCCGTTCGCAGCCTCAAGCGCCCTCAAAATCATCTGCTTGCGGGCACTGCCGAGAAACTCATCCAGAGAAAAACCCTCGTAAGGCTCGGGCAAAGCATCCAATGGATCGGCATAGGTGATCGGCTCGGTAATAAGCAGGTCTGAGGCATCCAGTACCTCCACACGACTCAGCCTCACAGAGCGCTCGATGACATTCTCAAGATCTCTGATGTTGCCTTCCCAGTTGTGCGCCTGCAGACGACTGAGCGCATCGGCCGTGAGTCGACGCTGTCTTTTCAGGGAACCGTTCAACCGGTCCAGAATATGGAGCACCAGTTTGGGAATATCTGAACGCCGCTCGCGCAGGGAGGGCAGTTTGATCTCGCCGACATTCAGCCGGTAATAAAGGTCTTCACGGAAATTACCTTTGCGAATCTGCTTGCGGAGCTCACGATTGGTAGCCGCAACGATCCGAACATCAACCGCATGGCCTTTGGTTTGACCGATCGGTTCGACAATGCCGTCCTGAAGGACCCTTAAAAGTTTCGCCTGAGCAGGTAGCGGCAGTTCCCCAAGTTCATCCAGAAACAACGTTCCCTTGTGAGCTGCATCAAACTTTCCGGTCTGATCGTTCACAGCCCCGGTAAAGGCACCTTTTTTGTGTCCAAAAAGAATGCTCTCAACAAGGTCCTCCGGGATCGCCGCACAGTTAACCGCGACAAAAGTATCCTGAGGTCGGCCACTCAATGCATGGACATATCGGGCAAACAGCTCTTTTCCGGTTCCGGTCTCTCCGGTAATCAGGATCGGAGCCAGCGATGAGGCCAGCATGGCTCCCATCTCAAGGGCTTTGAGCATAGCCGGATGATCCCCGACAATCCCGAGCTGTGCCCGGGCCGAACCCACATCGACCTCATGTTCATCAATGAAAAAGCTGGAGGATTTGAATCGAACCGATGGAAATTCGTCCGATGACAGGTCAATCTCGCTTACAGGGGGGAGATCCTTTGTTACAAAGCGTGGTGGTCTTACATGAAGAATCTTGGCCGGAATTTCACCGGAAGCGGCCAACAACACCCAGCAGGCATGCATCTGTGGTGTGCCCGAGGCGACCGAGATAAAGAAGTTGGCCGGACCATGCTCTTCCTGAATGGCATGCGCATGCTGCTTCAGCCCGCCAAAGATGTCCCGGTAGCTGGTCGGGTCCGACAGCTTCATATCCAGAACGTGAACATCACAGTCCGGATGCAATGCGTTGATCGCCTCTTTGGTGTTCCTGCTGATCTCCCGGGTGGTTGGCGTATCAAAGAGAAATACGTGCCCAAAACTTCTGACGTTCAACAACGACAGGATCGGCCCCGGTTGTTCTTCTTGGTCTACCAGCCCTTTTGAATAGGGGTCGTGAAACCCGGTAAATGTCAGCAGGATATCCATCTCTATTTGGCCCCCTCTGAAACTGCCTGCTGCAACGTATCAAACAGTTTGTCTATGTACCCATCCCGGTCATCCGTCATGAAGAGCACATGATTGGCTTCCATCTCATCCTGCGGGATTCCCCAACGAAGCTGGGGATATTTTGTCCACGACAGAATAAAACTGTTGAGAATGACATCCGGGTTGGCAAATCGGCTTTCGATATCTTTGATGCGCTTGTGGAATTGCACCTTCTCACTCGCGGGGCCTTCGTGGAGCAGCCCGTGCGGCTCAATGAAGGTGACATATTGTTTGCCATCAACAATCATCCACAGAATAAAGTCGGGATGGAAATTACCCGCTTCAAAAAAGCCCACGCCTTTTCCGCGACTCAGGTTCCGGAGCAAAAAGAGTTCAACCCCGTCCTTTTGAAGCTGCTCCGCATTGGTTTCGGACCAATCTTTAAGATCCGTCACAAACTGAAATTCACTTTCGTTCAGCGCTACTGGCAGAATGGTAATTTTTCCACCTTTTCTTACATGGAAGAGCGGCTGAAAAAGATGCATTCCAAAGCGGCATGCTTGGAGTTCGCCTGCTTTAAGCAGTGATTGTTTGTTTTCTTCCAACTCCTTTTTGAGCTTTTCGATGGCAAGGATTACCTGTTCTTCACTGCCATCGACTATGAGCTGATAAAAATCTTCCTGAGGGATATTGTCATCTTCCGGCGTAAGCTCCCGGAGCTCAAGGCGTGGCTCAATAAATGACCGTTTACAATAGTTGTAATAGTGATCACAGAACCGTTTGAGAAGCTCTGCAGCTACTTGCTGCAGCAACGAGACGTCATCAAATCCAGCCGGTTCCAATCGGGCCGTCGGAAGAAAGAGGGTGTACCATGTTTTATCTGTAAGTAGCTTATGGATGCCCGCTTTATCAATATTCAGGTTGTACCAACTTCTCTCACGCTTGAACTGCTCGAGTTCGAAATACAACTCATCCAGATTCAGCAACGAGATATGTCTATCGGCCAATTTCACATCATCTTTTTTAATCGCCTCGGCGGTCTTCTTTGAGTGGATGGACTGAATACGCGGATACCAGTCAGACACAACCGGGTGCAGCTGAAGGTACTCTGTTAGCTGACCAAGGTTGGGGACGGGAGCATCCTTCTTAAAGTCATATTCTTTTCCGTCATCCGCCTTCCGTTTTGGCCTGATGATCTGCAACTTTTTGCCGAAGTCATAGGTGACATTCAGCGGTATGGTAAACACACGTCTCCGCTCATTGCCGGGCAATCCTTCATCGGCAAGGAATTGGCGGAATTTCTCCATAAAATCGGCTTCCACACCGAATACGTTCAGCGTCTCGAGTTCCTCGATATATTGAGGAATGGACGGAGCATAGCTGTGCCCGCTTCGCTTGAGGCTCCAGCCGTATCCTTTCAGTCGCACGCCACGCCCAAAGAGCTGAATAATTTGCGCCCCTTCGCTTTTACCAACGTGCATCAAACCAAGGGTACTCACTCGCCAGCAGTCCCAGCCTTCGACAAATTTCTTTGATCCAATAAGCAGGTTGACCGGTGACGATGAGTCCTTAACGGAATCAAAGGTCGCTTCCGAGAAGTCGCTATCCTCAACAGACAGTGACAAACCATCCTGCTTGGCCACGCCTTCAATGTGATCCGCAAGCGCTTTGGCATCGCCAACGTTAATCAATCCGAAAGGCGTCTCTGATGTGCCGACCCGCAGAGCAATTTCCCCGGATTCGCCTTTTACGCGATCAAGGGCCAGATGCCCCCCGGTATTCGTATTGAACAGGCGCTTCAGGATATTTTTGTAGAGATCGTCATAGGAAAGCCCTGCGTTCATTGTTTTGGCCAGCCATGTAAATGAGCCTTCAAAAATATCAACGCCATTACTATCCAATAGACCTGTGTCCTGTCCGTTTCCAGTCAGGATTTCCTCCATACGCTTACAGGCCTTATCTTTGCTCGAAAGGAAATCGGCTATAAATGCGATGATCTGGGCCACATCGGTTGCGACAATCTGTTCGTCCTTCCCGAGCTTGCCACCGGTTACGGTGCTCCCAACGAAAACCCATAGAGGCTTCTCTATATTGAAAGGATGTAATGACTGGCTCTTGTCCTCATAGATATCAAGCTGCTGATAGAACTTAAGTAGACATGCAGTCAAGTAGACGGCTTTGAGATCATCAAATGATTTTGGTAAGTTGAGGATCTGGTAGTCTTTACCGAAACCATCCTCATAAAACCAACGGTAGGAGTAGTCGAAAACAACCGTCTTTGCATAATCGTCTTCATGCCCCGTACCGGAAACGGCCTGATCAAAGGTTGCCGAGTATTCGAAGGTAAAGCCTTTTTCACACAGCATCGCGCGGTTTTTAAACCATGCGTTTTCATCAGCCTTGGCATTTTTTCCAGAAAGGCCACGATGCCCTTCGTCAACAAGCAGCAGATTCTGATCACCAAGGCTGCGTGTTGCAATGGTGTTCGGGCCTTCCTTGTCGCCCAACTTGGTAATTTCCAGAACATCCACGCGGGAAAGTCCTTGAGCCTGCGTGAACAGACTGTGGCCTTCCTTTGAAAAATTGGATGCGCCAATGTTACTCTCGGAAAACTCGGCAATATGTTGTTCGCTCAATCGCTCATTCGGTGAGATAAGAACAACTCTGGAGAGATCCTTCTCTTTGCCGTATTTTTTTGAGTAGTGCTTATACTGCAGGTAATTGACATGCATCAGCAACGTTTTGCCTGAACCGGTGGCATTCTGCAAAGAGAGCTTGTTCAGCTCGTCTTCATTGAAATAGGCCATATCAGCATATTCCGGCCAACGGCTATTAAAGCGGTCAACATACTCGTTCAATGCTGTGAGCAAAGACTCCCGGTCACTGAAATAGCGATCGAGATAGATTTCAACAAACAGAAGCGAAAGCCACTGGTAATACTTCCAGACCACTGGACGATGACGCTTGGCATTGATCGCTTGGGTGTGATGGACAATATTCTCCTCATAAGCCAGCAGTTGCGTCTTGCTTAGTTCCGTTACATCATCCCAAAACAGATTGCTGTTAACCAGTGCATGGTAGAAGTTGTGTAGATTATCCTTGTCGAGACCTTCCAGCCTCGGATCACGAATAGGCTCAGCCAGTTTGTGAAATGGACGCTTCTTTGCGCCTTCCCGAAGCGGATCAATGCCGAACAAACTCACCAGCCATTGATTCAGGAGAAGCTTGTCCCTGAATTTATGCTGTTTTGGTCCTTTGGATTTTCGTTTGGCCATTATGCCTCTCCTCCAACTTCCCACATTTTCTTATGGAACTCCTCTTCAATGAGGCGGACCTTCCAGTTCTCGTCATCCTTTTTCAGGTTGGGCAGGTTGTTGGAGCCGTTGACATAGATGGTGTCGTATTCAAAGTCGCGGGTTGAAATGCGGAATTTTTCGAACCACTCATCCAGCATCAGGTTGTCTTCTTCCAGATTGCCGGTGAGCTTACGCCACACGATCAGCACACGCTCTTTCTGACCGTTGTTCGGGTTCATAGGATCGGCTGGCACCCAGCCTTCCAATTTACGGAACCACCATTTACCCTCAGCGGTTTGCTGAATTTTTCCATCCACCACCAGTTTTGTGTGCTGGTCTTCGGGCAGTTCAGGATCGGGCTTGCGGGTAAAGCTGGCAGTAAAGGTCTGCGGGGCAGCCATGTTTTCAAGGCGCAGGCCAAGCAGGTAATTAAAGGTTTCAATCAGATCAATGTGTTGTTTGACCTGTTCGTCACTGCCGGGCTTTTTCACCACAAGGGCGTAGGCGCAAGGGTCGGCAAAAGCGTCGATATTGAGCAAACTCTGACTGCCCCGGGTCTCCACATCCAGCAGATAGCGGAGCATGTAGTCCTCTTTAAGCGATGGATTGCTCTCGATGGCCTTGCCACGGACAGGATTGTCATCAAAAACAAGGTTGTTCAGTGTGTCTTCGTAGGATTCCAGACGGATATATTTGAAGCAAAAATCTCTTTCTGCCTCATGTTTTTTATTGGTTTTATTCACGAGCTTGAGACGAAGAAGTGCCTTGTCATCAAAGTAATTGCTTTGCTCGATACCGATAAACTTAATATTTCTTTTTAATGCGGTTGCCGCCGTTGTACCACTACCTAGAAAGAAATCGAGAACACAATCTTGTGGCTTACAGCATATGTCATAAATTCGATTTAATAGATTTTCTGGTTTTTTACCTTTTTTAAGAGAGACCCCCCCCTCGTTATGCAAATCGTTTGGCAAAATATCATCCCAAATATCTGATAAAGGTTCAGCTGTTACAGTCTCGCCATTTATCTCAACTAATCTATCTGAATAAAAAAGTAGTCTCTGACCTCCAATGAGATACATGTCAGGAACCCCATTCCTTTTGAAATGAAGTATTTCAGATTTGTTTTTACGAGATTTTTTGATCGCTTCTTGGGCATCTTTGCTAACATTGGATTCATCAGGGTATGCAAGCTGTATTACAGACGCTGCATTATCTTTAACAAACTGATAAATCTCATCTTCAAATTTTTTCCCCAACCGTTGTTTGAGTTCTCTTTTGGGTATGTTCTTATGTTGAGAAAATGCGTCTAATAAGGATATGATTCTCCATTCACTTGAATCTAAATTTCTGTTTTCTATGAAATTATTATACCGATCATTCCGCCCTCTCGCCTTAAAGGCACGCTGGGGTTCCCATTTGGATTTGTTCTTTGCATAAAGAACAATATACTCAACAATGTTCACAAGCCCTTTGTTAATGGCTTTATGACCAGTCACAGATCCTCGCTTGACAGTCGCTATTCCCGCTCGATTCTCCTTGCCATAAGTATCGTCAAGAATCCTCAAAGTATTTGAAATTTCATTTTCATCAATACTAATTGCTATTGCGCCATCATCATTAATCAACTGATGTGACAGTTTGATTCTATCAGCAATCAATGATATCCAACTTGAAGATTGATAATTGTCTTTGTAAAGAAATTCATCTTGACCAGTGTTGTAAGGCGGATCTATGTAAATACTATTTACCTTTTCGAATTCCTTTAGCCGCAACAGGTTCAACGCCTGAAAGTTCTCCGAATGAATCAGCAGGCCATCGCACTGTTCATCAAAATCCTCGATGGACGCAATTAACTTTGCCTTAAAATCACTGCTGAAAAATGCAGTATCCAATACCAGTTTGTCGTTCGCTTTCAGAAAGTCCGTCGTCAGCGGAACCGAATATTCTGGCGCCCCCATACCGGGCAATCCTCCGGCATCGCCCTTGATCTCATCAATGGCAAAGAGCTTTACCCATTCTTCACATTGCGCATCGTTGGCAGCAATTTCTTCGTACAAATCTACGGAAATGCGATCCAGCGTAATGCAGTAGTTGGTCTCGGTGACGAACTTCTTTTTCAGCCAGAGCTTCTTCTGAAAATCTTCCAGCTGGGCGAGAAAGTCGATCAGCTTTGTGGCAATCTTGCGGATGACCTTGAGCTTGGCCAGATAGTTTTCCACGGCAGGGGCATCGGCGTTTTCGATATCATCAAGGTGCATCACCTCGTTTTTGATATAGAAATCCAGCTCTCGTTTAAGGAAGCCTGAAAGGTCTTTATGGATGAAGTAGTCGCAGGTGTTGCGGGCGGTGTACTGGTTGATATATTTCGCCAGTAGCGGTCTGTTGGAAATCTTGTCTGTCGGTGCATGCAGGCCCAATGCGCTGAGATATTCTTTGGCCTTTTCTGACCCGGAAGCAGCCTCAATAACCTTTTCAGCAATGGCCAGATTCGGCATATCCCCTTTGTTCAGGCTCTTGCCGAATTTTTCTTTCAATGCTTTCTCTGTATCGGCATCAACGTCATTCTTCCCACCGGGTAGCGCTTTGTATTCAAAATTGATAACCAGCTCATCTGCATCGTTGAACTCAACCGGGGTTTCCTCGTGCAGAATGAAAAACCGCTTTTTATCTTCGGCAGCCTTTACATTGCCATGCTCACCTTCGCTGGCATCGACAATACGGAAATGTACCTTGAGCGTTTTTTCCGGGATGCCGTTTAGAACCTTTTCTCCATCCGACATCTTACGGATTTCAGCGGCTTGGGTAATATCGAAGCTATAGTTGGAAAAGTATTCTGCCGTTTTAATGTAGTATTGGTCCGCATTGGCCCAGTGCAGCTTAACTTCTTCGCCATTATACGGAATAGCAAAAGGGGCAGCCTTCCCGGCGTTCTCTCGGGCGTAATACCGGCGGGATATAAAATCGCCTTCGTCATAATATCGTTCAAAGAAACGGTACAGATGGTCATACACGTCGGATTCAGCGGTGGCTCCGTCGCGCAGGGCATCCAGTGCCGCCTTGGCTTTTTTCACCGGTTCTGTCTCTTCAGGGTTTGGCGCTCCGAAGTCCTTGGCGGTTTGAATGGCTTTTTCTACGGCAGCGGCGAGTTCAGCCTTTCTGCCTTCATCAACCTGCCCGAAAGCATCCTCAATAATCTGCAGGAGATCTTTATCTATGAAGGATTTTACCTGTTGGGCCTTGGCCTGCATGATTCGATAAAATCCAAAATCAAGATCCGGCTGATCCAGCTGGAACAGCTCCGTAAGCTTGGCCATAAGCTTGTTTCTAAGTTTTTCTGTAGTCGGCATCTGGTATACTCCTGACGATTTACTTAACGATCCAGCGGATCGTAAAAAGTGTCTCTGTTTCTGTTTTTTGGTCCATCCGCTTTGTCAACTGTTCGACCAGCGAATCCCGCTTTTCTGCTATTTCATCTTCAACATCAAAAATTTTCTGTTGTTGTCTGCGGCGCAAGGTTTCAAGCTTCTTCAATTCGGTCTGAAGCTCAGACTGTTCCTGCATGGTCGGAGCAAGCCTGACTTTTCGGCGGATATCGGCAATCTTGCGTTTGGTGTCATCCATCTCTTTGGCCGCCGCCTTTTCCATGTCCTCAGCCCACTTATCGAGCTGAATACATGCTTCTGACAGATGCTTGTTGTTGTCTTCAAGGTTTCTGGTGATGGTGGCCTTGATATGCCTTTCACTATCTGCACAGAGCCTCTGCCTTATCGGTTCAGGAAGCGATGTTTCCTGGCTGTCATAACCAATACAATTGAAGAGCTTTTCTATTGTCTCCTGACCAAGATTCCCTCCGGCATCATCGATTGCCGAAAACAAAAGGTATTCTTCTGATTCAAACGAAGAGATTTCAAGCTTGCTGAGTGTAAGCCAGCCTGATCTTCCTTTGAGGCTTTCAATGACGGATATCTTCGTCGGATTATTGGTGATATCAAACACGACCGTTGAGACGGGGCAGAGTAAATCCTTGCCAGTTTGAATGACATGCTCTCCCAGAGGATGGCTCAGTCGATACAAAAACTCGCTGTTCTGCACGTCCTTGTTTTTTGTAACAAGATGGTAGGTGCCCAGCCTTGTGCCGTTAGCCAGTGGTTTGTGGAGATTAAAAGAAAGCGTGGAATCATCAAATGTCGCATGTTCGGACAGTACATGCTTGGTAACAGTCCAAAACTGTTTGCCGATCCGGTCGAGCTTTTCCTGTGTGCCAATCAGATTGCCTTTCAATCTTTCATGAACGTCTTCATCGAAGTGTTCCAGCAGGACTTTTCTGGTATCTTTCAACTTAGTCTGGATAGATTCTTCCAGTTCTTTTTGAAGGGCTGCAAAGGCGCTTTGTATTTCATTTTCAGTCCGGCATTCCTGATAAATATCCAACACGCGCCGTTCAAAATCCACACCTGACTCGATGGAGCCAAGAACGTCGTCCGAGGCACCAAAAACGCCACTGAAAAGATTGAATTTATGCTCCAGGAGTTCATGTACCCGTCTGTCGGCCTCATTCTTTTCATTGAGAAAGTTGATAACAACGACATCATGCTTTTGCCCATAACGGTGACAACGACCAATGCGCTGCTCGATCCGTTGAGGGTTCCAAGGTAAATCGAAATTGATCACCATGGAACAAAACTGCATATTCAACCCTTCAGCTCCGGCTTCAGTTGCGATCAAAATGCTTGCACTTTTTTTGAAGTGATCAAGGATTGCCGCCCTCATATCAACTTGCCTTGACCCGGTAATGCGGCCTGTATCTCTGTTGGCCTCCAGCCAGTCTATATAGATTTTTCCGGTTGAATCATCTTTGTTGGTGCCGTTGAAGGTAACGACCTGATCTGAAAATCCTTGGTTATTCAGATGGTTCAAAAGCCAATCCTGAGTTCTCCGCGATTCAGTAAAAATGACGGCCTTTCGGGCCGCACCCATCTCAGTCATTTTCTGGAAACCGACATCAAGTGCTGTGAGTAAAGCTTTGGATTTAGTGTCTATTCCTATGCTTCGCGCCCATCCGATATATTGATCGATCTCGTTTACTTCATTCCTAAGACGGGCAATATCAATCTTCTCTTCCTGAGCAGGTGCGTTGTTTTCCGGGATAATGTCACTAATATCATCCTCTTCATCTTCAAGTATTTCATCCAACAAGTCTTCATCGATATCTGCCTGTTTGATTAATAGCTCTGAAACTGAACGGCCTTTTTTTGCATTTTCTAAAAGCCCCAATAAGCGCTCCCTTATGATTTCAAGGGTACCGGCAAGTGCGGTCGGTGACGATGCCAGTACCTTTCGAATAAGTAGGATCAACAGGTGCTTTTGTCTGGCAGGAAAGGCATATGTATCATCACGCATTAAATATTTGGAGACAGCCTCATACAGCTTATGCTCCTGCTCTGTAGGCTTAAACGGGCGCGTGATCAGCTTACGTTCTGTATAAGGAACATACTCAATCACTTGACTTCTAAGTGTGCGCCAGCAAAAGCCTTGAAGGCGATCGCGAAGTCCGGAAACGTCCCCTCCATAATTGATGTACTGAGTTCTGAAAGACGCAAGATCTCCAAAAATGTTCTCATCTATAAGGGTTGAAAGGCCGTAAAGTTCGAGAAGAGAATTTTGCAGCGGAGTAGCGGTTAAGAGTAGTTTTTTTCTGTCTAATGTAGCTTGTCTGACAGCCTGACCAATCCGGTTGCTTTCCCTATATGCGTTTCTTAGTTTGTGCGCTTCATCAATGACAACAAGATTCCATGGGATGGCTCGAATGTCCATGGCCTTGCTGGCCACAAAGTGCATGGAGCAAATGATGATTTTTCGTTCATCGAAAGGATTCGGATTACCTGCTTTTTGTGAATCCCGATAGGTTTTGGCATCAAGGATCTGGCTGGGTAAATTGAATTTTTCCTCCAGCTCCACGGCCCACTGCTTACGAAGGGAGGCAGGACAAACGACCAATAGTTTTCGACAGTTTTCAGCCCAGCTTTGACAGATCACCAGCCCGGCCTCAATGGTTTTACCAAGACCGACTTCATCAGCCAGCAGAACGCCCTTGGATAATGGAGATCTTAAAGCAAAGAGCGCCGCCTCGATCTGGTGCGGGTTCAGGTCAACACAAGCGTCAAACAAGGCACGGCCAAGGCGGTCTACGCCTTTGCCTCCAGCTCGAGTCAATTCATGAGCGAAATATTTGGAATGAAACTTCGTCATATTGATTTACTCTTTGTTGTTTTCTTCTTTGAAATCACTCGCTTTTCCTTCACGAACCCAGGTATCGACCTCGTCTTTCTTGAATTTCCAAAGACGGCCGATTTTATGGGCAGGCATGCCTTTCTCGCTTATCCACTTATAGACGGTATCTCGCTTGATCCCGAGATAGTCTCCAATTTCATCTACGGACAACCATCTGTCTTCCATTTTCGACTCCATCATTCTTTGAGGGCCGTCCAAACGGCTCGTCAAGTTGTTTAACCGGACGGCATCCCATAGGGGCACAATCCGGCTACATTAGGTTAAACAGGGTTAAAGATATATAGATGAAATGAAAAAATCAAGTTTTCTTTCCGGATTTAACCGAGTTTAGCCGAATTTCTTGCCGTCCCAGTACCCACGGGGAAGGTGAAAACTGCCTCGGAGGATATGGTCGAGGACAAAAAGAAACGCCCCGAAAGCGTGCGGGCGTTCCGGGGCGTTGGCTGTTTTTCACGGATGGGATTGGGTCAGGAGCCCGGGCTTTCACCTGTAATCAGGCTGGTGTGAATCTCCTTATTCTGGGATTCATCCTGCTTCATTTTCTCCAGAAAGGCGGTGCAGGCTTCAGCCTCATCGAGCGGCAATCCGAGTTCCTCTTCCAACCGGCTCAACCTGTGGTGCAGGTTTTCGATCAGATTGAAGGAGTGATCCCGGACCAGTCCTTCCCGTTTTTCCTGTGGAGACGGGATGAATTCCGTCATCCCGCCACGGCGTTTAACGATCATCTCATGCCCTCCATCAGCTCAGGGTTGCACCGAGGGAGTGAATTCTCGGATAGGTTAAGGCGCTTCCGGTCATCTCGGCTTTGTAGCGAACCTTGTTTCCCGATGGATCACTGAAGATTCGGACCAGCGTGTATTCGGTCCAGTCTTCATCGATGGGTCGGGTGTCGTCGATGGTCATGGCTTCCCATGTCTCACCGCCATCATTGGAGGCGAACCACTGAACACTGGTGCCGCTGGGGATATCCATCTGAGTGTAGACCTTGGTGGATTCCACACCCTGCGTCAGCTCGTTCTCACGGGTCAAATAGGTGCCTGCGGTGTTGTTGAGGTAGCCAATCAGGTTGACATCCCGGAAGTTGAGCGCCGGAGTGTCGTTTCCCATGCCGGTACTGAAGCGCACCCGGACCAAAACGCCATTGGCCAGATTGGGCAGACGCTCTTCCTCGGCCGGAACGACCGCATCCCATGTCGCGCCACCATCGGTGGAGTATTCCCAGATGAGATGAGTACCTTCCGGGATGGCCGAGTATTCATCGATATTCAGATCAGAGAACTGCACACCGCTGACCGGCTGGAACTGGACCGTGCCTTCATTCTCGAACTCATAGCCGTAGAGCTTCATGGTGAGGTCGGAGCCGTTGAGCGGCGTCCAGGTCTCGGCATTGGAGCTTTCCAGAAGCACACCTTCGGCATAGGTCTGCCGGGTGATAATGCCCTGACGGCCAGTTTTTCCGAGGGTGGCGGTGCGCACTTTGTAGTTGGTGCTGTTGGTCAGCAGGACCACCGCATAGCTGGTATTGGCTTCCGCGTAGAACGGGTCGTCGAAGCTGATCTTGGTTTCACCGCCGAGATTGATTTCCGACGGCGCGATCACCTTTTCTGCAAAGATGGTGTCGTTGGGCAATCCGGTGGTGACACCTCGAATCTGAACCGTTACCGGAATGGAGGCGTCACGCTCGGTGAACTGAATCCCCACTGCCGAGAGCACCCGATTTTCCGTGAAGCTGAAGGTCTGGGCCAAGGGGTCGCGGCGGACAAAGATAGTGCGGGTTCTCCAGACGGTACGCACCACCGGCACACGAACGATGCGGGTAATAATGTTGGTCTGGATAAAGCGCTGGATACGGGTGATCACCAGCGGATCATTGATCTGCAGGCTGGCCCGGGCGGTGTACTGCCCATCCGCCATTTCCACGATACGATTGCCATTGCGGGCTTCCGTCGGCACCGTGAAGGAGGCGGTCACACGTCCGGCATCATCGCTGACCAGATTGCTGGACATGACACGGCCGTCACAACGCAGGACAATCCCGGAGCGATCCGGCGTGAAGTTGATGCCTGTTACCGCAATGCCGGTCTGGCCTCGGCGGCCGATATTGGGCGTGACCTGCAGCATGGCGGGCGGCTTTTCAAAGACCGCATACGGGTTGATGTTGCGTTCCTCGGACCAATCATTCTGTTCGAGAATCACCTGTTCCGCTCCCGGCAACAGTGCCAGACTGCCGAAGAAGCTGGCATCGCTGCTTCCCGTATCCACCTCGAGGGGATTGGAAATGGCCGAACGATCCGGAGAGGCAAACTTGCCCAGCTCATTGACCCGGGCATCCCACTCGGCATGATAGATATCCGACTGGGCCGTATTGGAGAAGTCGTCCGAATAGATGCCTTTCTTGGACTGAGCGTCGCGGTTCTGCAGTTCGTTGTTCATCTGATACTGGGCATCGTTGTATTTCAGGTCATCCACATCTTTGATGATGTCGTGGATCTGATCCATGGTGATGCGGGTGAGCCCGAAATTGCGGATGGTCATATCGGTGGAGTTGGGCGGACAGTCGATGCTGCATAGTCCCAAGGTATCCTCCGGAACGATCGGGAGCTTGGGAAAATCCGCCGGAGCGCCTTCGAGTCGTTTGATCTCCCGGGTGGTGGCGTAGATGATGTCCTTGCGTCCGAGATAATAATCGTAATCGATACTGCAGTTGGAGCCGTTGACCGGTTCATCACCCAGCGCTCCGCGACCGAAATTGACCACGTTGAGATTCCCCAGCTCGATCTGGGTCGTGGACATGGAAACCGCCGCCGAGCTGCTGGCCGGTGGATTTGAGGCCACAGGTTCGTCCACCGCATCATCGATATAAGAAATGGCTTCGCTGCCCAGCTCCTTGATGCGCTGGAAGTCCGTTCTGGAACCGTTGGTCGTGGCCCGGTAAACCCGATATCCGGTGGCACCGTTGACCGGCAGCCATGAAAGACGGTTCATCTCTCCGGCCAGAGTCATTTTCGAAAGGACGCTGCCGGAGTTGAAGGCGGTTTCACCCGAGCCATCAAAAGCGGTCACCACATAATGATAGGTTCCGGCTGTCGGATGGGCGGTAATACCGAACCAGCCGCCGTCCACATAATCCTCGCCTTTGATCATCTGCTTGGTGTAGGTCCAGCGCACGGTATAGGTGGTTCCGATGGCCGGTTCGTTTCCGGAGCCGATCCAGTCCACATGGTTGCCGGACTGCTGCCAGTCGATGCCTTCCTGAAAAATGGTGGCACCCTGACTGACCTCCAGAATATCCACCACCGGATTGGGATCGAGCAAATCCTCTCCGCCGCCGACCGAGCCACGGGTCACATTGGCGGTCATCTCCACAATGGCTTCCACCTGCGTGGTCTCTTTGAGCGGTGTGGAATTGACTGGATAACGGCGCTGGCTGATGTTATAGGTTTTCTGTTCACCACGAACCGACTTGATGGCCACCGACTTGGGAACCAGCGTTGAGGTCGGCAGATCCCGCTGATGGCGGAAGCCCTGAATGTAGGCCCGGCCCGCATTGGTAATCACCTCGACATCGGTATCATCCACCGAACCGATAAAGCTGTCGAAACCGCTGACCAGATAGCTTCCCGCCTGATCGAAGGTCCGCTCGGCAAGGTTCTGCAGCAGCGAATTGAGACCTTCGGCTGCGGCAAAGGAGAGCTGATCCTCGGTAATGGAGGAAACCGTAATCCGGCTGCCGGGAAGCGTGCCCAGCAGGTCGCGCAGATACAGATTGGATTTTTCCTGCACCGTCGCCGTAACATCACCGGTCACCCGGTCGAATTTGTAAACGGGCACCACCTTGCGCTCGGTCACGTTGTTGGGAAGCGTCAGTCCGGTGGTGTCGGTGGTCTTCAGGGCCAGCACCCATTTCTCTCGTTCGGCGGTGGGTTCACCTGTGGCCGGATTGATCAGCGACGGGTCTTGTGTGTAACCGTAATTGTATTTGAGCAACTCGGCATAGACATAGTCCGCGCCACTGGTGGTGGCGGGATCATAGGTCAAGGTGGCTCCGGCGACCGCTTCCACATGGCCGTCGATATAGATCATACCCGGCGTCAGGGTAAGCACGTTATCCAGCACTGTGACATCGAGGCCGCTCAGAATCGATCCCTCCTTAAAAAGGATATCGGCAATCTTGCGACGCTCGAGGTTGATCAGTTCCTGCTGTTCGTTCAGTTCCGAATCGAGCAGATCCCGGTCCTGATGATAGCGGATGCGTTTGTAGTTCTTGGCGGGATCGAATGTATCTCTTGAAATACTCATCTGTTTTACCTCCGGTTATATTTTGATGATCCCGACCAGCTCCACGCGGGTATCGGAAATCTTGTTGAAATCTGGAATGTTCTTCACTTCGTACAGGTAGCCCGGGCGGAGCACCTCACCGACCGGGTTGGTGTCCTGATGGAACACACCGCCCATGGCCAGATCACCACTCACGCTGGCCACGTATTCGACGTCGCCGCCGAAAAAGCCGTATTCGCGAATGGTGATGCCGTTGGCTTCGGCCTCATCAAAACGAAAGAAGATGCCGATGGTGTTGGTCTCTTCTCCGGTTTCCAGATAGCGGACACCGTTGACCACCAGCGCACCTTCGGCATCCTCCTTGAGGAAGGTCCGTTTGTAGAACCGCTTTCTGGCACGCTCGTTTTTAAGTGCAGCCTGCTCGATATCCGGCGCAGGCGGATTCTGCGGTTCGGTGAATGTTTCATCTCCATCCCCGATGGCGCAGTGGGTGATGCCTTCCACTGCCTGTCCCATCAGGAGCTTTGCCGTCAATACACGGCCTGATTTGACTATGAGTCCCAATGCCATGGTCTTCTCCTTATGTTTGAATCTCGTGTTCTTCGTTGATAATCACATTGAAAATGGCCACCCCCGCGTCTGCGGAACGGCCAAACTGCTGCTCCAGATGCTGGGCGGTGTCGGCCGTCAATACCCGGGAACCGCTGATTCTGAGCGCTGTATCCAGCATTGCCTGTCGGGGATGCGTCACCCGAACGGCGGCAAGAGACAGCTGTTCAAATGCCTGCGGGATAATCAGCCAGGTATCGGCATCCCGCTCGATGAGGCCCGCCACAATGGCCTGACTGTCGGCCACCAATGCACGCTGGTTCGAAGCCCTGACAGAGGCATCCGCCTGAATCACGATGGTGCGCCTTTGATCTCGAGGGCCGAACAGGTCGAAATAGGCTCCCTGCACAGGCGGCAGGTTGACCTGAAATTGGGGTCTGCGAATGCCCCGGATAACGGCAGGTCTGATGATTGCTCCCTTATGCACGGCCACGGCGAATCCTCCCGGCCATCTTGAAAGCCATTCCCTTGTTGAGATTGGCCAGCGGCTGCGGAACACGCCGACCTTTCACTTGGGTTGTGGTTTTGATTTGTCCTTTAACAACAGCCATGAGCCTTACTCCTTAATCGCACACCAGCCGCCGCCGGAAAGGTTGAACACCCGATAGGAATCCGAACCAATTTCGACGGTATCCTCGGAGGCCACGTTGGCTCCGCCGGTGGCATAGATTTCGATGAGTTCCCCGCGCAGCTCCTGATAGCTGTCGGAGCCGTTCATGCTGACCAGCCATGGGAAAAGAATGGTGGTGTCGTAGCGGCGTTCCGGATCGGTATCGCTTTGCAGGTTGCCGTGGGCCGCACCGCAACGGCCGCGTTGTCCGCTGGCGGAAGTCCAGCCGTCGAACTTGTTCACAGCGTAAAAGGTGCCCGGCATGTTGTAGTAACCGGTTATGACCGGCTGCGGGTCCTCGCCGATCTTGGCCCCGGCCGCATAATCGCTGACGAGTGTTTCGATGGTGACGGTATTGGGCGTGGCAACCGTATCGATGGCGGTAATTTTGACCCGCTCGATATTGGCGTCGTCTTTGATGATGTAATGCTGATCGGGTGTGAAGATCGATGCATCGTTAACCTGCACCACCACGGCGCTGCCGTTGACAATCGCAGTCTGGGTGATGGCAACTGCCGAGGACCAGAACCGTTTGATGGAGCCGCTGTAATGGCCGTAATAGGTCGAGACGATCTTGCTGACGACAAATACATGGTCGAGGTCGGCATACAGCCAGTAAATAAAATCGGCGGTGTCCTCGGCCCGGAGATAGTTATAACTGCTGGAAAACCCTTCGTTGACAGCGGTCTGCGTGGTGTTGTCCCAATACTGGAAAGCGGCCACTTCAATGCGACCGGAGCTCTGCCCGATCTGAAAACGCAGATAGATATCTTCCGCTCCGGATTCCCCGACAGACTTGAATACATAGTATGGCCGTGCATCGGCGAACTGGTCGTCATGCAATGTCCAGCCAACGGTGGTGACCAGAAAATCTTTGATCTTGTTCAGCAGGTCCAATCGGCCGCTGGCGGTTCCCTGAATACTTTGATAAGCCATGGTTCACTCCTTATAAAACGGGGTTCTCTGTTCCGGTGAGGCGCAGCTTGATATCGATCTTGTTCTGGACGGGTGTGCCCAAAAGCACCGTGCAGCGACGCCAGAAAGAGATGGTCTGATTGTGTGCCTTGGCTCCAATGTTGAGCGGCGCACTTTGCGTGGCGGCATCGAGCTCTGCTTGTGTGAGCGCGAGCTTGTACCAGACCGATTCGTCGGTTTCGAACTCGTCGATCGGGTCCACAACCAGCCCTGTATAGTCGTATCCGGAATAGACCGGCGCATCGGCCGCGTAAGATGCGGCCACGGTGTTGGCTACGGAGCGTCTTACGGTCAGATTAATGGTTCCGCCGCCGGAAAGGATCTGCATCTGCTCAGTGCCGATCACGATGTATTCCGCATCGGCAAAGCGCGGTTCGGTCAGTTCTATGTTGGTCTGGACGTCATCAATCGGTGCGGCAAGCGTGGTCTGTTCATTGGCCACGAAAATCTGCCGGTCTTTGATTTCTCCATCCGTGCCGTTGTAGTTGTCCGCATCCGGATTGCTGAAATCGCCTTCAGAAATCTGCTGGATCAACTGTTCATCGAGGTATAAGTGAATTGCCATAATCTCTCCTTAAACAGGCCATTGGGTTACTTGATATTTGTTCACGGCGCTCTCTGTCGCGGCCTCCTGCGCCTCGCTGAAATCCTGTTGACGGAACAGCCATCGGTAGGACGGCTCGGTGAATCGGAAACCGGCCTGATTGAGTTTCATCCGGCCGATGCGGAGCGGTCGGGTCCGATCCACGGAGAGGCGTAAAGAGGTCGTGTTGAGGGCGCGTTGGTTCAGGCTCAAAGGCACGATCCGTGGGCGTTGGAGAGAACCTGTATCCACATAGACTTCAAGCGATGCCCGTTCTCCGGTGAGGTTCGCATTGGTCAAAGTCCGGTTGTTGAGGACATTCGCGTTGAGCTTGAATACAGGCCCTCTCCGACGCCAGCGGTTAATCAGATCTGATGCTTCGGTGACACCGGCTTTGCATCCGGCGGCGGCAACCAGCAGCGCACTGCTGTGTCCACCCTGAATGGCATTGATGACCACATCCCCGTTGAGCGGTGAACGGCCCAGCTGGAAGCATTGCCGGTTTCTCGCTTCGATGTTGAAGCCGAAGGTCTGTCTGTTCTGCAGGGCTTCCGAAGCCTCCGCCTGCAGAATTGAAAAGAGGTCTTTCTGCCGAAAGCAGTAAAGGGTTTCCGTATCGGCAAAGGAAAGTTTGCGGCGGTTGAGATGATCAGCCGAGAGGTTGAAACCGGTCTCGACAATATCGGTGAGATAATCCCGGCCGGTATAGATCGGATTACAGAAGGACAGCCTGTCCTCGCGGATGGAGGTGTTCACCAGCCGTCTTTCGTTGAGCGGCCTGTGATTGAGTCGCATCCTGTTTTGACGGCCATGAAAACGGGAGACCTTATTGTTGGCCCGATCGATTTCCGGAACCATCTCCACAGTGCTGGTCAGCTGCAGGTAATTGAATATCCGCTGCTTGTTGGTCAGATGGCGGCAAGAGCCGAGACGGCTTCTTCCCAGCACGAAAGTTTCATCGAGAAAAGCCAGAACCACACTGCGGACATGGGCGGCGTTCTGAAATTCCAGATCGGACCCGATTTCCAGAAAAGTAGCGAGCCACTGCAGGAAAAACGCCCGAGTGCCAGCCGGATGATGAAAAGACAATGCATCCCGCACACCTTCGGCCAGGTTAAGACTGTGAACCCGATACACTCCGAGGCTGAACACATTGCCGGGGAGTTTTGCCGAACTCAATCGGGAACGGGAGTTTAAACGGAGAGCACTGCGGAAAGTTTCCTCGATATGCCCCTCCCAACCGACAGACCCAAGACTGCGATCGATTGCCGGAATGGTTCCTTTGCGACGGTATATCTCGACCGCTTCACGGATCAGCCGACGCTGGTTTTCCGGCGTGTCTGTGCCGTCATAGTGGTGACCGACCAGATACGCGAGCAAGGGCAGAAAGCGCTCGTCACAGCGCTCCACATCAAAAATGTCGGGGAACCTGTCAATGGCCTCCTTGATCTCATCGAGCGTGCCTGCCGGGAGTGAAAGCAGAGAGCGAAGGTCGCCGCTTTCATCCTTGTGCTCATACAATGGCGGCAGCAGATCGATGAGATTGTTCTGGAACCAGTCCGCCACTATTCGGCCCTCCGCATATCGAGATTAACCGAGCCAAGAACCGGTATTTCACCGCGCCCGAGTTCTACGTCCAGTTGGGGCGTATAGAGACGAATGTGACTGACTCCCCGAACACCATCGATCAGAGCTATGAGATCAGATGAATGGATGGTCTGGCCGAAGCTCACCTGATCGAAAGCAAAGAAATCCGCCAGTGACGATTCGATTCGACTGCGCACATTTTCGAGCGCTTCGCCCGGCCATGCATAGACTTCACAATCGATATGGATGGACCGGTACACCGGATCGAACAGCTTCACCTCGACGGTGATCACCTTGCGATGTTCCAGATATTCAGCCAGATCACGCTTGAGCAGCCCGGAAGGCATGCCGCCGCCATTGGGGGCGATGGCCAGATGGACGTTGTAATAACGGATGTTCTGGCAGTCATTGGTGTCGAGCACCTTGGCCTTGGCAACTCCGGGATAGCCCTCGGCAAGTGCCTTGTAGTCCTGAAGCGTTACCGCCTTCCAGAGACTGCGCAGTTCGGCCGGAGCCTGATTGCGTGCATGTTGAATGGTCTCCCGGGATGAGCCGCCGGTAGCAGCCACCGGATTGGATACGGTAAGTGGGATCTGAGCGCCGTCGTGATAGACGGCTGACAGAAGCTGCGTGATGCGTCCGGGGCCGATATTTCCCATGGCTCCGAGACTTTCGAGCCAACTCACTGAAATGGTTTTCCCTGCAGCGGGAACCGCTCCGGATTGGCCATCACCAAAGAGAATGGAGGTAATATCCAAGGCGTTCGTGTCGGCCATGAAATGAAGGCTGTCGCTATCGCTTTCCTGAAAATGGCGAACCTCACTCCAGGCATCATCATCGATAAGAACACGGATGGTTGCCTGTGCGATTGATGCGCCGCTCAGATGAAACCGCTGCCAAGGCTTTCCGGTGGCTTCCAGCTCCTCAGATTTGCGGATTCCCTGTCGGGCGTAAATGTCGACGGAGAGTTCACCTCGGGGAATGAAGGCATCGTCCACCGTTTCAAAGTCGGCCTTGCCATCTTCAAGCAGCGCCCGGCACTGAGTTCCGGCCGGAATCGGTAGATCAAAATCGAGCGGAGCGGCAAGTGAAAAACGGATGGTGGTGGTAGAAGAGACCGGTGTATCGAGCTGATAGCCGATGAGCTTGCAGAGGTTGATGATATTCTGACGCTGACGGGCTGTCGGCAGAAATGCCTCGGCAGCCTGCGCATCGAGGTAATAGGCCAGCATGTCACCGACTCCACAGAACAGTTCCAGTAGAACAACTCCAAGGTCGGAGTGATTGAAATCGGTCCAGCGATCTGTCAGCTGCGGCACTTTGGCCAGCAGTTCCTGCCGGATCGATTCATAATCCTTGTTGATATATTCAATGCTTGCGCGGCCCATTGTGCCTCCGGTTCGTTCGATGTTTTTTAAGCGGAGCGATAAACTCCGCACACGCCGATTACTTACCGGAAGCCGTCTGGAAGTGTCGGAGGTCTAAGGAAGTTCCCGGAAGAACGGGTAAACGAGGTTTCCTTCGACCTGAGTATGGATGACCCGATAGGAAATGATGACAGGCAGTTGATTGAGGTCTTTGTTGCGGGCGGAATCATCGAAGGACACGTCCGTGATCACCACCCGTTTTTCCCAGCGGCGGATCGCATCGATGACATGATGGCGGATGAGACCTTTGAGCACTTCATCGTTCTGCTCGAACACAAGGTCTTTCAGCTTTGAACCGAATTCCGGGTTCATGAAGCGCTCACCGGGCCTTGTCCCAAGAATCTGAATGATGCTTTCCCGGATATGTTCATGCTCCCGGGAGGTCGATGTGGAGACTTCGGCTCCACCGGATATGGATTGAAAGTTCAGAGGGAATTTCAGCCCTGTACCGAGAAAATCGTAGTTCATAGATCACGCTCCTCACATTCAAGATTACAGAGCCCCTGACAGCTGATGGAGCCGTCATTTGTTGCCGAGCCATCATCCGGAAAGCGGACAATCAAACTGGTGCCGTTTTTCATGGAAAGATGAATGGTGCCGCCGCTCTCGATGAGGCCGCCATGCCCGCTCTCTTCACAGGAGAAACCCTTGGCTCCATCGGCCAGAATGCGGACAGTGATGGTCTCACCGACACCTTCAACACGGGTAATACCGAGGATATCGATGCTGCCCGAGGGATTGATGACGGACAGCGTTTTCATCTGCTGATCAAGTAGCAGCCTGTATGGGGCAAGCTCGATGCTGAAGCGATGCTCGGTCAATTGATCCACTTGGGCCGAGAGCGGGAGCCCCCTTATGCCAGCCTGTTCCACCGTGGTTACGATCCATTCGGGCACCAGTTCAAAGACACGCCCGGGGCTGACCTCCACGGATGTTCCGGGGCCGGGTGTAATGAGATGCGGCTCTCCATCGACAATGACCGAAATAGAGTGATCATCATTGGTTTTGAGAACCATGCCGTCAGACAAGGTAAAGAGACGGTTTCCGTCCGGCAGATCCCGGGGTTCGGTGCCCGCAGGCAATTCGACGAAGGGATAGAAATCCGGTGGGGGTTCGGTCGTGACCTGATCCATATAATCCTGTGTGTTCTGTATGTGTGCTTCCAGCGCCTCCTGTGCCTGCTGTTTCAATGCTTCTGATGCATTATGGGATGCCTCGATAATGGCTTTCATGCCTGCGATTTCAGTTCTGATCCCCGCAAGCTGGATAGCCATATCTCTGAGAATGAAATGGTTTTCTCCGGAATCGGTCTGTTCGATCACGGCTCCAGCCTGAGGTTCTTCTATGGATATCATGAGCGTTCTCCTAAATTCCTACGCTGCCCGGATTCGACTCAAACTCCATCTGGTTGAGGGCGGTGATCGCTCCGGTGGTTCCGTTGATTTCAAATACATTCCAGACGGTCCCGGGTTGATTGGGCACATTGAAGGTGTATTCCCGGCCATCGTAATAAAACACTTTCACGGTCGCGCCTGATCCGGCCAGACCTGTACTGGTGCTCGAGTTGCGGTTGGTGTAGTCGTGAACACTGTAGCGATAGGTTCCGGCCACCAGCCGATGCATGGTGATGGTCTCCGGCCCGTAAGATGAGGTGTCATCCACATCCAGCTCGCCGCAATCCTGCACATAATCTGTCGAGTAATAGACATGAAACGTGCCGCCACCCGGACGGGGACCGCGCAGGTGAGAATCAAGATCCCGGGGATTAAGTCCCCACTGCAAAACGATGCGGGCCACCTGTCCGTTGAGTTCCGGGGAGAGCACGATATTCTGGCCGGAGCTTCCTGATTCGAGGACGTTCAGCAGGCCATGGGCATCGATATAGTTGGGCGTGCTTGCTTCGTAAACATAGAGTCCTTCGAACAGCTCCATTTCATACTGGCCGGAGGCATCGGTGATCTGCTGCGCCACAATCGGACCTTCCTCGCTGCGCCGTATGGTTACCAAAACACCTGCAAGCGGCCGGGCATTGAGTGCATCCACTACAGATCCGATAAGATGCACACTGGTGCCCAGGTCGAGCAAAAAGTCCGGATGGTTGGCGAACCACGAGGGATCTCGGACCTCGACATTCAAATGACGTAGGCTTTGCCGGGCATCGGAATCCCAGGCCATGATCATGGCGTTGCCAATCTGCATTCCGCTGACCAGAAAGCCCTCGTCATCCACATAGGCCACAGCCGGGTTGGATGAAATGAACTGCGGGCTCAAGCCACTGCCGCGAACAGAGAGCGGGATGCGCTGCTCGAAATAGGATAGCGAGAGTCGGATGCTCTGAGGATAAATCTCCCAATAGGCCGGAATGTCGAGTTGTTCGGTCATGAGGGCATTTCTCCTCCGCCCATTGGAGTGCCGTACACTTCAACCTGAACATGGCGAACACTCAGATGATCATCTGAATGCCAGACCATAACAATGGCAGCGCCGGGCTGCATACCGCAGATCACATTTCCAGATTCATCCACCTCGGCGACATCGATGTTGGACGATTCAAACACCGGCGATTCAACCGAGCCCCGAATGGACAGCGGAATGGTTTGCGGCCATTCAGAAGTAGAGACGCGGATCAGTTTGGGGAAAACGTCCCAGTATGGATGTGTCGGTATGGTTGATTCTTCCGGCATGCAAAGCTCCTCAATTGTCTATGGTGTTCGGGCTGCCCGCCACAATAACCGCACCGCAGGCAGTAATGTCGCCGATTCTGGCGTTGGGACTGCCTTCGGTAATGGTGGTCATGCTTCCGGTCACGATGGGAGTAACGCCGTGTCCGGGGATGGGACAGACGTGCAGGTCACCCATGCGGGCCACTGGAATCCCATTCACCATGGTTCGAACGGCCGATGTGATGATCACACCGCCGTGACTGCTGACATCTCCGAGACGTGCCTGTGGTCCGCTCATGGTTTCAGCCTCAAGGTTAAATTGATCAGATAGCCGACAAGCCCGCCGACAGCGGTGCCGATTCCCAGTGTCAGCCCGACAATTTTCCACATGGTCTCCGTACCGACCTTGCCGCTGACCCGGGTGTGGAGCCGGTCAATTTCCTCAGCGTGGCGGTGCAGGTCTGAATTGATGCCGCGAACCAGCACCTCGACATTCTCCTTGTCAGATTTCTTTTCGATTTCCCGTTCGATCTTCTCCAGCCGGTCCTGAATTTCACGGCGGTGGTTTTCCAGAATCCCTCGAAATTCCTTACGCCATGTGTCGAAGGTTCTGGCGAGCATCTCTTCGGATGCAGTCAGCCCGGGTTGATTTGAATCACTCATGCAATGTTCCCTTATGTGTTAATCAATACTTGGTTTGTCGATTTGATGATGATGTTGCCAACGACACCATCCATGAAAATGAGGCTTCCCGCCTTGTCGGTTGCGCTGATGCTTTCCATGCCCGGAGCCGCGTTCATCCTGACCACCTGTCCGGCTTTGTCGGTCAGGCGGATCTGTTCAGCGCCTTTGGTGGAGTCGATCAGAATTTCTTGTGTGCCGTTAAGTCCCCAGATGTGGACCTTTTCCCGGCCTTTGGTGGTATCGATCAGAATCTTTTGCCAGCGGGAACGGCCTTTGTCGCAGGAAAGAATGTGAATCTTTTCCTTGTCATGCCATGCCTCCAGCAGCACCTGCTGACAGCAAAGGTCCGTGAGTTGGACCCGGGCTTTCGATCCGACGATCTGTGAAGCAATATCGAGCTGGTCGCCTTTTTCGGCATCCTTGGTCCCGCGTCTGAGGGCGTTGCCGCTCTGCATTTCCGGTTTGACCTTGGCTTCCATGGTGAGGATCTGACCGGCCCGGTCGATCAGGCGCATCAATTCATCACCATCACGGTCATCGGCCAGAATGGTGTGCCCGGTTTCCGTCTTCATCAGCACCCTGAAACGCGGGCAGTAGTATTCCGGATGGCCATGGTATTTCCGGTGTTCGAGATTGTCGTGGGGATTGCTCTGGTGCTCCAGCTTGTCCTCGCAGTCATGGCAGAAGGCATTGCCGCAGGTTCGCTTGGATTCCTCCGGCTGTTCCCCGGGATTACTTCCCGCGAGCCAGACTCCGGTCCAAATCGGATATTGAACAATGCCGCCTTCAAACTCGGCCCAGACCGAAGCGCCTTCTTCAGGCACGAGGAACATGCCGCAATCATCATTGCCGCCATAGGGAAAACAGGGAGATGCCCAATCCGACCAGTTTTCACGGCCTGTACCCAACACTGCAGGGATTTCGAGCCGAACCCTACCGAGCCGTTCCGGATCATTGTTGTCCCGGACAAAAGCCCGGTACTTGCCGTACCAGCGGTTGCGGTAGCGTTCTTCTGTCTGTTTATCGGAGGTTTCAAGCATGGCTGCCTTCCCTCCGGCGGCTGTCATTCCAAGCCTTCCAGCCACCCACGCGAACAGCCCAATACATCAGTCGGCGTTTCCATGCCGGAACACCGAGCTTGGTCATCAGGTCGAGAAATATGCGGTCGGCTTCAACTCGGGTCACCAGTCCGGTGTGATAGAGAAAGTCATGCACAACGGCAGCCGGAGAATAGCGTCCCCATGGCGGCACAATTCGCCAGAACAGACGCGGTACAGATGCAAAATCCGTTTCAAATCCGGCAGGCACGGTAATGGTTCGGCTGTCAGAGATCCTGACCTTGTAGTCTTTGATCAGACGGGCACTGCGGCCATTGGGCAGCAGTTCAAACTGCAAAGGCCCGTTCAGTCCGATTCCCGAGCCGACGGTGACGGTCTTTTGAAACTCAGTCATTACGCCACCTCGCTTTCCCGGTTGTCCGGACATCGAGATGGACCCATGAAGGATAGATTCCGATGCCGCCTTGTTGAAAAGCCGGAATGGTTTCCGCTGCACGAGCCAGGTCTTCGGCTGTCAGTCCATCCGAGCAGTCGACATCGGCAGCCATTCCCAAGGTGTGAAAACTCTGAGCGGCTCCGCCAACAGATTCATTATGGTGATTACATCGAAAGCCGCTGGTGATGCTCAGCGGCAGGCTTACTTGATCGCGCAGAGCCTGAAGCGCCGAAATCAGTTCAGGCTGTATCGGAGCCGAATGCCCGCAGCAGTTGGTTCCCTTGCAGGCAAATTCGGACCGGCTGAAATTTTTACTCAGATCTCCCATGGTTCCTCCTAAGAAACAGCACCGGAATCCGCATTGATGGTCACCATGGCCGGTGGCTCATTCTGCGGGGTTGCCGGTGCTTCTTTATCGTTTGGTTTTCCCTTGGCCTGGGCGGACTTGTCTCCTGCACCTTTGCCAAGGGCGTTCTTTTTTAGTTTGATTTCACAGGAATAGCCGGATGAACCGATGCTGTGGCGAACCGAGTGGCAGTAGTAAATGCCGGAAAACTTCCGGCCCACGCCTTTCACTTCGAGGTTCTTTTTGGCCCGCAGTGAGGGAATGCCGATGGTAGCGGCGGTGGCCTCCACCTGTTTGAGTTCGGCCTCTCTGAATTTGCCTTCGGCTGTATCCTGAGCAGGCTCCTGTGCCGGTTCTTCATGAAAGGCTTCGGAACGTTCATAGGCTGGAACGACCTGTCCGGTCTCCTGTTCTTTGAAACTGCCTTCACCCGTGTTGCCATCCACCAAATAGGTCTGCTTGCCGAGCGAGGTCCGTTCGGGAGTTGTGGCATTGTTGGCTTTATGTTCCACCACATCCTTTTTGCGGGGATCGACGCCGACTGATTTGGTTTCGACCCCGGCACCTTTGGCTCCCTGTGATTGGGTCGATGGTCTGAAAGAGCGCAGAACGCCCTTGCGGTCGGTGAAATACTCCAGCGTCAAAAGCGGAGCCTGTTCCAGCTCCCTTGGATGGAAGTGGAGCTCGTCGTCCTGAATGAAAAAGGAGTAGCCGCTGACACCCTGACCATCCCGGTCACGGGCTTTGGTTGCCAGCTCCTTGAGGAAGACGGCGTCGGACTGATTGCTCTGGGTTACGCGAAGATGATGGCCTTTGGTGGCCGTCACGACCGGCTTGAGGCCATTGGCCGAAGCGATCTGCTCGGCAATTTCGGAATAGAGAATGCCCGGCGCAGGTTTCTGCCAGACCTTCTGGTTTTCTTTCCCGGCCAGCTTGAAGCCTTTGTCGTAGGCTTTGATACGGATGGTGGGGTCGCCGTTTTCAGGGAAATCGTAATCGATGTCCTTGATGACAGCCTTTTTGCGGGGCGAGAGATTACCCACATAACCGAACCGGGCAATGATCTCGTTGCCTTCCTGAAAAAGCGAGTCATCTACAAACTGCAGGTTGCGGTTTGTGATGGACAGCTCGAGAACATCCAGTTCCTCTTCATTGTCGGTGAAGACAAAAGAAGTGATCTCCTGAGTGATATCCTTTGAGAGCGATTTGCCCTCTATCTGAATCAAAAATGTCGGTTTGAATGTATCGAGTTCCATGCACGTCTCCGGCTGTTCGCAGTTCACTGCTTACATACCGGAAGCGCCGATGGAGTGTCGGGGCTCAGTCGAGAATGTGCATGCTGACGTGGTCCATGGAAGGGATGCGAAGCACCGTGCCCGGCGTCAGTTCCAGCGGAAAAAAGATGTCGTTGTAGTCACAGATGATCCACCAGAGCTTTGGCTCTCCCAGATATCTGTGGGCCAGAAGATCCAGCCGATCACCTTCGGTCACGGTATGAAAGCGGTCATCGAATCGCGGTGATGTATCGATCGGAAAGCGCATGCCAAGGGAATCACCATTGCTGTCTCTGTATCGGAGACATTTAGCGTATCTGGAATCCTTGTCGATCATGAGCGCACCTCCGACCAGTTGACCGATTGATCGACGTATTCTTCGAGGGATATATCCACCTCGGCTCGCTGGGGAGCGAGATTGGTCTGGTCGAAAAGGCCGAAAAAGCGGGCCTTTACCTGTCTGACAATGCAGGTCACGCCGGGATACAGTTCCCCAAAAATGAGAATGACCCGGTGGGGCGCGTTCTTGAGCATGCTGCCAGCGTGTTCGGGATATTGCAGAGACCGCAGCCAGTCGACCTTCTGTTTCACCGGTCCTTTGAACAATTCGACCTTGAAAGTGATCCGACGTGGTTCACCGGCCACATACTGATAACGAGGATGGCTCATGCCGGGAATTTTGATGGCGGCGTAGCTGGTCGATTTTTCGTCGCTGATGTTGTTGGGATTGTATTGGAATTCCAGTCGATCGCCGGTGTCGGCATCAACCAGATATCCCTTTATCGGTTGCCGGTCCCAAGCCATCATTTGACCTCGTGGATTTCAACGACCGTCTTGCCGATCTCTCTGGCATGGGAGAGCTCCTGCTGCATCCCTTTTGAAATGCCGTTTCCGGTAAACGCCCAGACTTCAGAGCAGGTTTCCATGTAAGCGAGGCCGCAGCTGATAGCGGCAGAACGTTGTTGCGGATCATGGTCATCGACAAAGCGTGGGTACAACAGGTGTGGCGCGAATGGCGCATAGCCTTGATCCATGGCCATGCGGCACAGTTTTTTGGCCACTGTAACGTTTCTTTCAATGTCCCCGGCAAAGGGGCTACAAATAAACACTCTTTTCATCGGTTGCCTCACAGGGTTTCATAGTTTCTGATTTTTCGTTCCCGGAGGTCCTTGTAGACCGCCTCGGCCACCTGACGTCCATCGATATGCGTGGCCACGGAAACCTCCACGGGTCGTTCCGAAAGCGCATCGAGCTTGTTCAGCAGCGCCTCCAGAAGGCTGGCCACATCGGGACCTTCCTGCTGGCCTGCTGGCGATGAGACAAACGGACTTGTTCTTGCCGCTGCCAGCTTTTCAGGCGGATGCGGTTCCGGCTGCATTACCGAAGCTGCATTGACATCATGCAACACGCCGGTCCCGGCCGTATCCACCGAAGCTCTGACATCAGCCGGAATGCTCAACGCGGGAATCATCCCCATCGACGGGGCGATCTGCCCGGCAATGGTCACCGGCGGAACCGAGGGGGCCGCAATGGCGTCCGGGAACTGATAAGGCTTACTTACCGGAATTTTCGGTGTAATGTCGGGTGCTCCTACTGATCCTGCATTCACGACCGGCATTGCCGAAGCCATGACCGGCGAAAGCATAAGCACGGCGGAGAACACCGTCGGGATGAGCTTTTTATCGAGACTCGGGATCAGAGCGAATCGTCCGGCGCTTTGCTGAACAACAGAATGTTTGGCAGAAGCAATCTGTAATCTTGGTGCAGCTTTGGCTTCAGGTGCCGGTGAAGAAGAAAATAAGGACTTGATACCGGTCCAAGCACCGCTGAGCAGTCCGGATGCTTTCTGTTTTACTGACTGCATGACACCGCCCACACCGGACTTAACCTGGCTCCAGAGGGCTGTTCCTTTTTCAGCTACCGCAGAGATCCCCGAGCCAATGATGTTTTTCAGCCCGCTGAAGGTGGACGTGAAAGACTGTTTAACCGCCGTGGCACCGGCAGTCAGCTTATTCCAGACACCACTCCAAGAATCCGGCAAAGACAGTTCCGGGATGAGATTGCTTAACGCGCCTTTGATCATGCCACCGGCTTTGGATACCATCGCTCCGGCACCCTCAACCAGTGAACCCCAGAGGTTGCCAGCCGTCCTGAAGGGAGCAGAGAGTAAGTTCATCGCAGTCTGGCCCGCTGATTTAAGACCGTTCCAGACACCAGACAGTGCAGACAGAACTCCACGAGCCGCAAAGGAGAACACTTTTGCAGGCAATGCCAGCGTGGAAACCATTCCATCCGCCAGTGTTGTGAGCAGGGCTTTACCTGAAGCAGTCAGCGTCGAAAGCGGGCCTTCCTTGGCATCGGAGAACGGCAGCAGGCTTCGCAGCTTGCCGAGCGCATTCTTCAGCATGCGGAATGGATAGGTAACCGCCGACCAGATGCCTTCACCCAGCGTGACGAGCATCTTTTTCCCGGCCTCGAAAAAGGTCATGTCGCCTGAGAAGAAGCTTCTCACTGTGGCGAACAGATTCCGCAAAGTGCTGACGAGCGGTAGATTCATAAAGACACTGACGATACGCTCACCGGCAGCAACAAAGAACCGAACCATCCCGTCGAAAACTGAGGTGATAAAGTTCCAGACTCCGCTGATGACATCGCGTGCCCATCTGAATGGAGTAGCCAGAAAATCGAAGACCGCTCCGCCAATGGCCTTCAAACCATCCAGCAGGGAGACATTTCCGGTCAGTATCTGCCAGACGGAATAGATAATCTTCCCGGCAGCCACAAACGCCTGAGCAATCAGTCGGACCGGAAGCAGAAATTTATAGATGAATTTGGTGGCATAGATCAGTGAGCCGACGATCACCTTGCCGACCCAGACGACGCTTCTCACCACGATGGCCAGTGCTTTGACAACCATCGTGATATTCCAGACCACGATGCGGAGTGCATAGGCCAGTCCCTGAAGCAGAACACCGGCAACCGTTCCGACCACGGAACCGAACTGTCGCCACGCCGATCCGTCCGCTGAATTGGCCGAGACACCAAATATTTCCACCACCGAGAAGATGGCTTTGTAAAGGGTGGCATAGGCAGAAACCATCCCCTTTACGGCTGGTTCGAGAATGGCCCGGATTCGACCGAAAGCGTGTGAGAAGGCTTCCCACAGCCCGGAGAGGTATTCCCGCACCCGGTAATAGACTTTGAAGACAGTCACGACAAAACCGAGGAGCCCGGCTGACTTGAGCCGGTTGGCAAGCTCGGCCGACATCTGACCGGTGGAGCCGCTCAGGGATGAGATGAGGGTCTTCACGCCCTCGAAGACCAGTTTGATCTTGTTCCATGTCCCGAGAACGACATCCCGGATTCCTCCGAAATTTGTCTCCCATGCCCGTTTCAGCAGATAGACCGCCAGAACCACACCCGCAATGGCGGCGGTAACCGGCAGAAAGTATGTGGCAATGGCTGAGCCGACACCTGCGGCCGCTGCACTGATAGCAACGAACCCGGCCTTTATTGCCGGAAGCATGAGTCCGACCAGTCCGACGGCTGAAGTGACCGCTCCGGCAACAACCAGCACCGCTCCAAGAGCCATGGAAAGTGTCAAGACTACCCGGGTGACTCCGGGCATGGATTTGGCCAGTTTCTGCAGGAACAGAATAAAGCGGGAAATACCGTTCATCACCGGGGTCACGACTGGCAGCAAGGTGCGACCCAATATCTCGGTCAGGTTGGACACCTGCTGCCGGATCAATCCAAACTGGGCTCCGATATCCTGATTCATGGCACTGGCCATCTGATTGGTGACGGCTGTCCCGGTTTTCATGGCTGCGCCGACTGACTTGATATTGCTTTCGAGCGATTCCGTTCCGGCCGCCATCTGCAGGAGGAACTTGACCGCCTCGTCGGAGCCGAAGGCTTTCTTCAGCTTCACCTGAGCGGCTGCCTGCGACAAATCCGGGAACTGCTGTTTGATCTCCTGCAAAATGGGAATGACGCCTTTGAGACGGCCGGTTGTATCGGTGAACGAGAGCCCGAGCTGATCACCGGCCTCGGCTGCGTTCATGATGAATGCCTTGTAAAGTGTTCCGGCTTCTGAGCCCGGCATGGTGGTCTGCAACTGACCGAGGATTGCCAGCTGTTCCTGCAGAGGAATGTTGTTGGCAGCAGCAACAGCACCGATGTTTTTGATCGCATCGGCCATCTGGGTTCCGTTGGTCTTGAACGATGCCACGGTTTGGGCCATGGCTCCTGAAAAGGCGGTGGCCCATTCCATGTCGGTCATATCCGCCATGATGGGCTTGAATATGCCGTAAGCCGTGGTGAAGGTTCCGACCATCTCCTGTGTGGTCGCTTTGGTGGCTTTGGCTGTGAGACCGGCCATGTTGGTGAAGACACCGACGGCCTCATCGCTAAGATTGGACAACGCCGACTTCACATCGTAGGTAGCCGTGATGAAAGCCGCCTTGTTGGCTCCCGACCACTGGTTGGTGAAGGATTCGGCGGCATCTTCAATGGCACCGAGGTCCTTGACTCCAAGCGATGCCAATTCCCCGAGGGCTTTCTGAGTGGCAGCGGTAGATGCGACCAAGGCAACAGGCGCGGCCATGAGCGCAAGACCGGCACCAACCATCATGGTGCCTTTCTGGATACGATCCAGATTTTTGGTCATGCGTTCACTGGCGGCCGCAACGGTTCCGTCAAGGCTTGTCATCGAACTTTCAATGCGCTGGGCGTTCTGCGAGAACGCATCCTTCATCGATACGACAATGCCCAGCCCAAGGTCGTTATTCATCATCGCTTATCCATTTGCTCCCGTTCAAAATCAATCTGCCGCTCCAAGGCTTCCACAAACTGCTGTCGAAGCCTGAGCGGCAGTGATCGGATTTCCTGATAACTCCAGTGGAGCCCGCCATAGGCGAGAAAGAAGCTGTCGCTTACAAGCGAACTCCTGGAAATAAAAAAGCCGGTTCGGCCTCGAGACGTGTTCTGATCCGGGTGCCGCAGCCATCGCAGTCGACTTCGACCGTTGTATCGATACCGGCATCCACCCGGGCCATTTCCTGTCGCAGGGCACTGCGGTCGCGCATGGGCATTTCAGTGAGGGATTTCTTGCTGGGTGCCTTTCCGTCAATCTCGATGAGTCGAATCATCATGGCCGATGAAATGTTCGGCTCGCGCAAGGCGGCGAGACGCTTTTCCTTGTGGCCATCAAGCAGACCGAAACGGACCGCTTTCTTGGAGCCAGGCAGCTTGAATTCAAACTCACGCTCCTCGGTGTAGGGAGTGACTTTGAGATCCTCCAGATTGACCGTCACATAGTTGGTCATGCGACACGAGGCATTGGGGCACGTCAGTTCCAGTTCGACCTCGTCTCCGAGGGAAATCTGGCGCAGCTTGACCAATGCAAAAAGGCGGTCGCCCGAGAGCAGGTCGAGAATATCGTTCACCGCTGGCTTGTCATTCTCGCCAAGCCGGACGGTACAGTTTCTGAGCACCTGATTGATCGCCTCTCCATTGCGGATAAGACGCTGGTTGGTCAGGAGCTCTTCTTCGGCACCGGTCATCTCCTTGATTTCGATCTCGATGCCACTGGGTAATTCATAGGTATACATTTCTTCACTCCTTGTTTATCAGGTCCAGTACTGGTAGCAGATGGTCAGTTTCTCGATGGTGTTTTCGGTATTGCCGCCTTCGAGCTCGTCGTATTCCAAGGTCTTGATCCATGCGCCATGCAACGTCCAGCGTCTGGTTTCATTGCCGCTGCGGTCATAGCGCACCACATCGATGTCCTTCAGATAATCGGCAGGCAGACCGCCGGTCACCGCATTGACATCGACCTGCTTTTTCACCCATTCACGGGCAGCCTCGTCAGAGCCGTCCTGAAGGATTCCTTTTTCGAGGGTGATGTCCTCAAACTTCACGCGTCCGGCCACCTTCTGGTCGAACATGGAACCAGCAGGCGCAAAGGCCACTTCCTCCAATTCCGTTTTCGGCTCCTGTCCCTTGTGAAACAGGGCCACGTCAAAGCCATTCACCTCGATGGCAAATTGCCAGTTCTGGTAAAGACTCTTGGGCATATTTCCACTTCTCATGGTTGTATCTCCTGATTAAATGATTTCACTGAAGTCCGCGCCGGTGCCGGTCAGAATGAAATTCAGTTCGATGAATTCCGCTGTCTTGGTCGGCTTGACGAACACCCGGGCAATCATTTCATTGCGATCGATAACCGCCGGAGTGTTAGTTTCCTCATCACACTGGAAGGCGTAGTCATAGAGACCGCCTTTCTCCTTGATGTCCTGCAGGAAGGGGTTGATCAGACGACCGAGCGCCCGCCATGTCTGCGGATTGTTCGGTTCGAACACCACAAAACGGGATGACTCGGAAATGGCTTCCTCCATATACATCATCAGACGACGGACATTGATTCGGTCCACCGCTGAAGGCTGACTCTGGAGCGTTTTCTGGCCCCAGATGTTGATACCGGTATCCGGGAAAACGGCAATGACATTGACCCCTTCGGGATAGAGCACATCGCGTTCGCCCCGGCTGGTCTTGTAGGCGACCGATACCGCGTTGAAGATGCGGCCACGATCGATTCCAGCCGGAGCCCACCAGACGTAGGTCTTCTGGTCGCTTCGGGCACAGCACCCGGCTACAGCGCCACAGGGCGGGATGTATTTCTTGCGGGCGGTGATGGGATCGCTGATTTCCAGCCACGGGTAATAGAGAGCCGCGTAAGACGAGTTGAAGGCCGCATGGGTGTAGGTTCCCTGACCCTTCCTGAAGTCAACGACCTCCAGCGGTTCAAGCATGAACGGCGTGTCGGCAATGAATAGCAGGTCCTTGCGGTTCTCCGCATAGGTGATTCCGGCATTGATGACCGGGACGGTTGTAACACCGGGGACCATGAGCAGGTTCAGTGCATCGATCTCATCGAAGGCATAGAGCCCGGTATGCTGGGACGGGTCGCCGATGTAATCTGAATCGGTCATGCCGGAGAGACCGTTGCCGCCACCAATTAGCGGATAACTTCCAACAGCAGGTCTGTCATTTGCAGTCCCTGTAGATGGGGACAAATCACTGACAGTGATGTAATCTGAGACCTCATTGACCATAAGTTCCACATGATTGGCCGACGTCTCATCCATAGATAGGTCTTTGAACACCTCGACGATGTTGTCCTTGTGTTTGACAACAAGATTGAAGGCGTTGGCCGGGTCCAGAGAGCCGTCCTCGACCGTCACGGAAATACGGTCGCCCCATGTTCCGGGATTGGCTGCGTTCACTTGCAATGTGAGCTCAGGCGTTGACCCCCGATTGGAAAGAACGGCAACCGAGTTAACAGCACTCAGGGTGCTCTTGTCGGTAATATCGGTGTAGTGGCCAACGCGGCAGACATAGAGAATCGATCCTCCATTGTCGAAAAAGGCTCTGGCCGCATAAGCCAGGTATCCTTCGTTGATGTAGGAGCCGAATTTATTGATGAACTGCTCCCAGCTCGTTACCAGCACCGGTTTGTTGACCGGGCCTTTTTCAGTGATGCCCACCATGGCAGCTGCCGAGGTGGAGATCTGCTTCACATAAAAACTGAAGTCGGTTTCCCGGGTGTAAATGCCGGGTGATAGATATGCTGGCATCGTTATTTCCTCCGTTTCGTGGTTTTGGGTTCAGTGGTTTCAGCCGTCTCATCTGAAACGGAGGAATTTTTCTCTTCCGGTTTTGAAAGGCCCACCAAGCCGCGTTTTTCAGCAAGCGTGATTTCTGGTGAGATATCCTTTTGTGGAATCGAGGTGCGCTCACGCGGGCCGAGATGCAATGTTCTGTCTCCGGCCAGATTGAAGGTGAGCGGTTGAAACTGAAGGTTTCTGATTTCAATCACTGTTCATCTCCTTTGGGTTCATAGGTTCGTTCTTCATTCACGCTGCCGTGAAACTGGAAAGTTCGGTCCTTGATCAGATGGCCGTTTTGGATTTCGCCATCGTAAACAGGACAGTCTTCAATGCGGATGCGTCCGGAGCTTTGCTTCAGATTGGAAAGGTTGACCCGGTTCAGGCCGCCCAGCGGAGCGATCTCCGTCAGGTTGAGATGGCCCTGATCCGTAATGGTCAAAACGGGATTGCGCTGGACAAAGCGGGAGACCGACTCCTGAAATTCAAGGAGTTCAACCTCACGGTCCACCGTCACAATCAGGTCAAAGTCGAGATGATAGAGACGCGGGAAAGAACACTCCTCGAATAACAGAGCGTCCACGTCCTTTTCAATCAGGCGACTTTGGCTGCGGCGCAGTTTATTTTCACTGACTCTCGGCCCCTGCAAAATGACACTGGGCGTGCGCTGAACTTCAAAAACATCATCAGCCAGCACCAGCACGGCATCCGGGTGGATGTCGGCCTTGACCTGCCTGATCAGTGTTTCTGTAACGGTTCGTATTGTGCTCACGGTAGCCTCCGGTTGTTTCTGCCAGATTACTTACCGGAAGCGCTGCGGATGTGTCGGATCAGAGAATGCCTTTCAGAGCTGTGCGATAATTTTGCTCAATCTCTTTGCGGTATTTCTGCATGACGGGATGAAGAAAGGGTCTGGCCGGGATGATAATGGTCGCCCCGTTCGGATGGTTGATGGTGGCCCCGTATTCCATGACAGCCCCGATATTCACCATGCTTTCACCGTCCTTGTTGACGGTTCCACGGAGAAGACCGACAAATGCCTTGTCCGCCATGATCTTTTGGGTGATGGAATTGATCAGAAATCCGGTGTCGATAAGCGCCTTGCTGGAGCCCTTGCGGGCGATGGTGCTGTCGGCCAGCTTGGCGAAAGCCTGTCCGCCGGGGGCCTGATTGCGGATACCACGCTGAATCTCCCGAACAAGAAACAGGGCATTGCGGATGGTCGCCTGCTGAAGGGCCATGGCGATCCGGGGACCAAGGGTGCCATTCAGCTTTGCTTTGGCCTTGTTCCAGTCGCCGGTCCGCTTAGCGCCCATGGATCTTCACCAGTTTGATGGATTGGTGGGTAATGACTCCAAAAAAGTGTTCTTCTTCGAGTGTCTGTATTCTGTATGTAACTGTCTCTATCTGGAGTCTGTCCTCCGGGAGCACGTCGGCTTCCGGCAGAACAGAGACGGTGGCATCGATTTTTCCGGCGAGATCTTCCGGAGGTGTGTGGACTATTTCCACGGGGATCGAGCCTATTGGACTGTATTTCTGATCGTCGCTTCCATACAGATTTTCACCGGGAACAATGCGAAGCACTGTGGCGGTGATGCCGGAGGAGACAATCAGTTCTCTGACGTCCTTCACGGCCTGTTCTTTTTCCCGAACTGTCAAAAGCATCAGCAATCCTCTTCAAGACAGATTCCCTGTTCATAAATCACCGGAGTAAGGCTGCCGGGGGTGATGATATAGCCATCCTCGTTGACCTCGGTTCCCGGTTTCAAAGCGGCGAGTCTTTTGCGGTATTCCTCCAGCAGGTCCACTTCGAGCTTGGCCCAGTGTTCCGGCTGCTTGGATTTGTCGACCCGTTTGTCGCCACTGGAAAACGAGAAGGCATTGGCGGTGGCAGAGCGCATCACCTGACAGGCATGTATCTGCCCGATCAACAGAAGCAGCTCCCTGAGCTCGCCACTGATATCCGGCAGAATCTGCTCGCCCTCGATGGTCAGCGTAATCTCCGCATCCCGGGACAGCTTAAACACAGCCTTCCGGACGCATCTCTCCAGTGTTGAATCCACAAAGAGAGACGCATCCGGATCGGACAGGTCGATGCGCAGGTCGGCTATGAGCTCAGGAAGCGTCAACGTCAACCTCCGCAAGACGGGTCTTCAACGCGTCGATCACGGTTCTGCGTTTTTCGCCTTCCATATAGCCTTTGAGTTTGGCCGGGTCGGCTTCTTCATTGACCTTGGATATGGCATCGGTCGCGTTGAGCTTACTCAGATCATCATCCTGATCCTGCTTGCCCTGAGAGGAAGGCTTGTCTGCTTTCTCCTTGTCGACCTGAATCACCACTCCGGTTTGCAGGCAGTGTTTGATCTGGTCGGTCTGCTCTTCAACAGGTGTAACCTCTCCGGGAAACAGCTTCAGCCCGGCATCCGGGATGATGAGAATGCCGGGACGGACATTTTTTATCGTCAACATGATTCCTCCTTCGGCATTAAACACCAAGTTTCACTCGGGCCAGAACGTCCGGGCGGGTAATGCCCTGACCGATTTCAGACCATACCAGCCAGCCGGTTTTGAAGCGGGTCTTCTGGTCGATGGATTCGGCTTTGAGCTTCTCACGGACCGGCATTTTGCCCACTTCTTCATCCGGAATGATCAGGATTTCGTCGAGGGGCATGGATGCCGTCAACAGAATGCCGCCGGTGCCGTAGTTCTTGACCACGCCTTTCTGACGCAGCTCCAGCTTGGTCTGAGGATCGAGATCCCAGCCGCGCAGATCGTTGAAGCGGCGACCACGCATGACGATATACTTCACCGACAACTCGAGGTCCTCGATGATTGAGATCGCCTCGTTGAGGGCTTCCTCGGTCAGTGTGTTTCCGGCCACTTCAACGGTATTGGCAGCCGGAACCGCAGCCGACAATACGGAGATGGTTCTGCGGTCCATCTCTTTTCGAATGGCATCCGAGGCACTGGTCTGGATATCCATCAGCGTGCCGATGTTGCCGTTCTTGAGGACGGAGATATCCACCATTGGATTGGAATGGATGCGGTTGGTCGGAAACTCGACTTCATCCTTGCCGATCTCCTGTTCCTGCGCTTCACCGTCCTTGCTGATCCAGTGGGCTTTGACGGTCGGCTTTTTCTGGTAAAGCGGACGTTCACCCTTGGGCAGTGTGTGTTTGGTCAGCAGCAGCGAGGAGATTTCCTTGCGCCGGATCTCCTGTTCAATCGGAGCGGCAATTGCAGCAGCCAACGCCTGCATCCCTTCCGGGGACTCAAGAGCTTCACTCATGAGCCTTGCCATGGTCTCCATGTATTCCTGGCTGTGAATGTTCATTGGGTTGTTCTTCATGTGTACAGCTCCTGTGGTTAAATAAGCAGTTTGAATTTCAAAACGCCGCTCTGGACGGAAATGGCCTGAGCGATGACAAACTCGTCATTCCCGATATTTCCGCCGGTCAACTTACCGGTGCCCGAAACCTTCAGGTCATCCCCGGGATTGATCGTCCCTTCGAAGACGTCCGTTTCGTACACACCGCCGTTGCAGTAAATGCCGGGCATTTCACCGCCTGCGTAATCCTTGATCAGGATGCCGAAAGAACGGACCTCCGGATCGGTGTTGACAGAAAACAGATCGTTTCCCGCCAGACTCACCAGATGGCCAAGCTGGCCATCGCCTTGCATATAGCCGTCACCGTAAGCGAGGCCCCTGTGACATGGATTGATAAAAGACATAGCTCTTCTCCTTGTTAGTTGATTTCCACGGTTTCGTTCGATTCGTTACCGACACGGTTGTTGTAGGCAGCCATGAAGCCGCTGCGCAGGCGATCCTCGAGGGAGAGCTTGCGGTCATCCACGTCGTGCGGTCTCACCCCGGCTGAACTGCGCATGGGTGTTTCGCTCGATGCTTTGGACTTCTGCTTGTCAGGCTCCTTTTCCGGTTCCGGCTGAGCCTTGGCATCCGCCTTCTGGCTTTTGGCCATCTTTTCATAGGCGGCCTCGGTGGCGGCAAAAGCGTCATCCGACAATTCCGCCAGACGCTTGAGTTCCGTGTCGCGGTCTTCGCCGAAATCCATGCCTTGCTTTTCGAGCTTTGAAATCAGCTTGTGGGCGCGGGCTTTCGAAGCGGCAGCCTTCTGTTCGGCTTCCAGTTCCTGAATGCGTTTCTGAAGTTCGGCCACCTGAGCTTTCAGCTGGCGGTTTTCCTTTTCCAGCTCGCCTCCGGGAGCCGGATTGTCTTCCTGCCGTTCCTGTTTTTTCTTAGCGGCGTCGGCGGACGACTCATCTGGTTTCTTGGTTTTTTCGTCCATAGTTGGATCTCCTTTGGGTTGGTGTTCAACAGATGGTTCCTGAACCGACGCCACCTGCAGAATGCGGGCATTTTCATCTGCCCCTTTGCGGTCCAGCAGGCCCAGGCCCGTAAAAGTCACGCCGTGAAGAATCTCGAAGACGGGTTCCCCATCGAGTTCACGGCCTTTAAATTTTCTGAGGTGAGTGCAGTAATCGGCTTTGTTCTTGAAGCGCTTGTGGCAGACGGAGCATTCACCTTCTTCGTAATCACACTCCATCGATACCTGCGTGATGATGCCTCGCTTCATGAGCTTGTAGGCCAGCTGGGCATTGGGCGTGTCTCCGGTATAGAGCTCACCCACGCATTCGACCCGGCCGCCGATTTCATCTTCCAGATAGTCAGCCGCCACAATTCCACCGACGATGTCGCCAAACTCCTGCGAGTGCTGCAGGTCGACTTTCTTGTTGATGACGGTCATGTGCCTAGTGGCCAGCTCTTCAGCGGTGAAATGGTCACCATTCCGATTGGTGCCGGTTCGGCAGAGGATGAAGGTAAACTGCGGATCACCCGGCAGACCTCCGCTCATCGCTTCGGCGTTCAGCCCCGCATTTTCATCGAGACAGAGTTCCACCGGGATGGATGTATGGATATTGGCTGCGGCAGCCATCGGAACAGGCTTTGCCGCCTGATCGGTATCCGCATGGGACTGGTTACCTTTCAGGCAAACAAAAAGGCGCTCCTTGGCACTGGAAGCCTCGCCGTGCTTGGAGGTGATCGAATACTTGTGGTCCTTGGTCTTCATCCGGCTCTGACGCCCCAGACCGCCGATGATCTTTTTCATCTGCTGTTCGTTTGGATAGGCGTGGTCGCGGTATGAGATAAGCCAGTGTGGGATATGGGTGGCATTACCGAGAAACTCCTGAAAGAAGTCGGAGGCGTTGCCCTTGGTCACAGTCACATGGCTGGTTTCGTAGTTTTTGACCTTGGTATCCGCCTTGATGGTCAGGCCATCCCAATAGGTCATCAGCCCTTCGACAAAGTGATAGGCTTTCTCGTAATTGGTGGTCGAAAACTCGGTGGCATACGGCGGATCAAAATAAGCGAGGTCAGCCTTCACCTTGGGAAGGATCTCGTTAACATCCCCGCGATAGGCTTTGTTCTCCTTGCCGTTGTCGAATATCAGGGCGTTGATCCGTTCGATATTCGCTTTCAGGCGCTTTTTGAATTCTTCAGGCGTGTCCTGACGTTTCCCATAGTCGGTGGAAGACGAGAAGTGGCCAAACCCGCCTTTGCCGCTCATGCAGGTTTTGCCGAGAGCAAACAACGCGATGTCCTTTTTGTAACCGGACAGATCGTCGCAATTGGCTCTCAGCGAGTCGATGAGTGCGTGGACACCTTTGGCAAAGAAGATCCCTTTGAAATTATCCTGAACAAAGGTTTTGGCTTTGGGGTTGTCCGCCAGCAGTTTTTCGATCTCTGCCTCGGACAGCCTCGTCGAGCTGTTTTCGATAATGGCTTTGGCTGCGTGGTGACTGTAGCGAAGACGGTCATTGGCAAAAACTCGCAGCCCTTTGGATTTGTACATGTAAGCAACAACGGCCGAGCCGGAAAAGGCATCCATAACGGAGGAAACTCCGTCCGGGGTGTTACGCCAGATCCAGTCGACCAGTTTCTGTTTGCTGCCGATGTAATTGGTGATGTACTTGGGGCGTTTCTCCGGGGGCTGCTCTTCAGGAGCGTTCTGTTCGGCTGCATCGGTCCCGAGCTCGTCGGGATCGATAGCGAGCGCCGCATCTGCCTCAAGGAGGAACGCCAGCCTTTCCAGGTCAGTGGCAAACATTTCCATCAAATTCTCCGGTTCAATCACTGTTATTTGCCCCGATCGCACCGGGCGAGCGGGAGGTTTCAGCGATTACTTACCGGAAGGCTTTGAAATGTGTCGGAAAGGCGTCTCAAATATTTTTCAGCTTGATATCACTCAACACAGGAAGGTTGGTGCATCTGCAGAATGGATGTGTCGGTTGCCCCGGAAATTTATCAATTGGGAAGGTTTTACCATTGAGCGGACCACAGACCGGACAGGTCCGCTCGTCACCCATGGTCATCCACTCCAGCTTTTCAATTCCGACATGCTGGTGAAACTTGAGTCGCCCCATGTTGTGCGCCCGCAACACCTCGGTCCGGGCGATCATTTCCATACGGTACTGCGCCTTGCTGAAGACTTTTGTTCCGGCCTGCTTGAAGGAGTCTTTGTAGATGACAACCCGTCCGAGGTCCCGGACAATTTCATCCGTACCTTTTCCTTCTATTATTCCCTGCATGATGACGCGCTTTATGCCGTCGGCCAGTTCCCGATTTACGTCACCGGCCAGCGTCATGTTGTACTGGGTCATGAAGTCGAGGGCATTGGTATCGACGATGGAGAATACTTTGGTTGCCAGTTTGTCGATGCCATCAGGCTTGATGTCGGCATAGAAAGGCAGTGATGCGGATGTCAGCTCGGTGATGCCCTGAGCAATGCCACCTTTGAACGCGTCCTTGGTGCTTTTGCGGAAAACAACCGTCTGGTCCCGCTTCAACTGGCTCAGTATCTCGTTCAGCTCTTCCTGCAGCTTTTCCAGACCTTTCAAAGCAGCAAGCTTGTTGTCCGGCAGAGATCCCAGACTGCGGTATTTCAAAATGGCCTGAGCCACTTCCTGTTCAGCCTTGTTGAGGGACTGAGTCAGTTGGGCGGTAATGGAATCATTGTAACGATTGCGGGATTTCAGGCTCTTGAGCGTTGCCGCCTGAATGCGCTCTTTAAGGTCGGAGGGCATGATCAGGATTCCCGGCGGTCAATGAATCGACAGGCCGGGGAATCGAAGGTGCGCTCGCTGTTGTGTACCCGGCAACGGTTGGAATCGGGATTGAAGTGGCTGCATTCATCACACAAGGAAGTTGCCGCCGTTGCTTCCAGCTCCTCAGAATACTGATGGTGGGCCTCAGTATCGAGATCATTACCATCAGCGGGAATGCCGAGCATCTTTCTGGCGCTGGGCACACTCATGATGCCAGACACCACCATGTCGACGACCGGCTTTACCTGTTTTTCATCCATCAGGTCGATGTTCTTGCGCTCGGTCTCACAGTTGGCGGCCTCGATATCAGGGTCCAGATCCATCTTGAGCTGCAGGCTGGAACGGCTGATCAGTTTACGGTCATAGAGTTCGATGAGCAGCTTCTTAAAGTCGACGGCATCGCTTGGATCGAGGTCGTTGAAGATGAACTGCAGGGACTTGTCGGCGTGGCCTTTCAGTTCCATCCAGTCATCGAAGACCCAGTCGAGCAGTTTACGGGCGGCCTGTTTGATCTCCCGGATCATGACCATCATCTTCTGCATACTCACAGAGGCCGTGGCAAAGTTAGGACCGTCTCCGGTCACCAAGGAACGGGAAAGGCCAAGAGCCACCACAATGTCTTCTTTGACCTCCTTGACCTTGTCCTCGACGTTGAGAACCTGGCCGTCGGTGCCGTGAGTTTCCACATTCACATAAAACGGGACCACAAGGCCGCTTTTCATATCCATCTTGTTGACCATGTCACGGACCTGTTCCAGCATTCGCTGGTCCGGCATTACCATCTTCTGTCCGAAGGCACCGCCCACTTTGAGCAAGCGGAACGGCGTGGCCCAACGCTTGGCAATAGCCTGTTCGGCGCGGCGGTAGTCACGCAGCAGTTCAATGGCTTGAAACGCGGGAAGAACCAGTGAGTTCCCTCGTGGTGAAAAGCCCGGGGCATCCCATTTCAAGTGGATGACCTGATCCACCGGAAGATCGATGGGATCGCTGGCCGATCCTGAATCTTCGGCGTACTGCTTGGCTTCGATAAGCTCGCCTTGGGCATACTTCACCTTTACGGATACCGGATTGACGCATACCACTTCCTCGATGTCCTGACCGGAAGTTGCATATCGCTTGAAGCCGACGGCATCGCCTTTGACCAGCAACTGAAGAATCATGTCCTTTATGAACTCCGAGACATCGAGTCGCCATGCAGCGTTGACTGCATCATCTTTCAGCGTCTCGTCATCGCTGGTGATTTTGATCTCATCCCCGACCGCAAAGGTGCGCCATGAATTGACGCAGTTCTTTACCAGCGGCTCTTCGACATAGTATTCCCAAGCCTTTCTGGCTCGCTCTTCCCATGTGGCCGGAACCGCGTCCGAAGCGTTCACCTTGCTAAAGGCAGATGCGTCGAGGGCTGCCGCTGCGGCCATGGGCACAATGGCGTATCCATTGGATTCGTTGTCAGGCTGCTCGGTATCTGGCTGGGCGTTTGTATCCACGTAATCCTCTCGGGTTATTTCCGGTTTAACTGCCGCACATCTCCCCGCTGTGGGGCGATCACGGCAACACAGGGGTTACTTACCGGAGGGAGAGGAAAAACGTCGGGAAGGCGGGTTAAATAAAGACCGGCTCTGTCAGAACAGGTTTGAGCCAGACGGTCTCCTCACCGGCAAGGTCGAGGTTGCCTTGCTCCCGAATGAGCATGGCACAGCGGACCGCGTCGATGATGTGGTCGTTGCCTTTGGAGTAGATGATCTTACCGTCCCGCAGGGTGTACGTCTGGGTGGTGAACTGGTCTTCAATTTCCAGATCGTCTGACGGGAAGATGATCTGTTTGCGCTGGAGGGCACCGTTAATCAGGCTGGTCATCAGCTCTTTTGTCCGCTTCTTGATCTCCTTGCCATCGCGGATGGTGAGCCGGGTCATACCGCCGAAGTCGAAGCCTTTCAATCTGCCTCCCAGTTCCAGCTCTTTGTATTTGTCGAGAGTCAGCAGTTCCTGCACCACGGCCAGACCGTTGCCTCCATTGTCCACGCCGATTCCCGCCGGAGTGAAATAGCGCTCGAGCAGTGCGATGGTCTGGGCAATGTGCGGATACGAAACATGCTCCATGTGAATACGCAGCACCAGCTTCAGGATGCTGCGATCACCCACCTCGGCTTCCTGAAAGATAACCAGCTCGGTCGGGTCATTGGTATATCCAAGGTCACCGCCAATCCAGAATAACCCGGTTCGGGGCGTGAGGTTGAGCAGCAGTTCAAGCCGGTCATAGGCAGCTTCCTCCGTTTCACAATCACGCAGCTCGGTATCGGTAATGGTGACCTTCTGATATTCCAGTAATTCCTGTCGGCAGAGATTGAACTGCTCCACGTTGAACGTCCCGTATGAGGGTTTTCCGTGTTCCCCGGCAACCTCATGCTGCCAGCCCGAGGTGTCTTTGCCGCCATAAAACTCCAGCAGCTCCGATTCACGTTCAGCGGTCCAGAACGGGTTGAGCCATGAAGCCCAGCGGAACACCTTGAATTGTTCCGACAGGGTCAGCCGATAGTAGGTGGTGTTTCGCAGGCCATTGGGGGTGGAATAGATTTTCAGGCGGCCGCCTGTTTTCAAGCATTGTCTGAGCGCCTTCCATGCACGCTCGGAAAGCCACGCGCCTTCATCTACCCAAACCCGGTCTACATGAAGCGAGCGGAATGCATCGCCATACGCACCAGCCGGACGGAAATAGATCACGGAGCCATTGGTAAACTCCAGTCGGAAGTATGGCTTCCGGGTTATTTTGGGTTTACCGTATTTCGAGATGGCAATGCTGTTCATCAAGTCTTCATTGTGATCCAGCTGGTACTCAAGTTCTTCGATTACTGTGTCAAGATGTCCCTGATGAGGAGCGGCAATCAATCCCTTTCCGCCGCGAGTCGTGAAGGCATAGTGCAGTGCATCCGTTGAGAGCACGATCGACTTGCCAACATCACGGCCATCGAGGTGGATGATGTTTTTGTGGGAGCAGCGGAGATCTTCCTTCTGATGGTCCCAATACGACCGTGCCGAACCGTCGCGGTTGTAGAGATATGCTTGTCCCCACAAAACCGGGTCACGGAGTGTTTCGGCCAGTCTGCGCTCCTTATCAGAGACACCCATCAATTCATTCCTTTGCGGATGGCAATTCCAAGAACCGAGGAGATCAGCTCTGTGAGGATCTGCTGGACCGCCAATGTGTTCGTCCTGTTACTGACAGCCTCCTCGATATCCAGAATGGCCTGATCGAGCTCCTGCCATTCCACGTATTTCTGCCGGGCGGCTTCCATACGTTCGAATGCGTCATCTATGCGCCCGGCCGCCAGCTCAGAGCCGATATCGACCAGTGCCTGTCCGGCCTCCCGGATCGCATCGCTGTTTTGTTCGAGTATTTGTTTCATTGTTCACTGTCCTCCGGATTTGTGTTCGCCCAGCTATCCAGTGAATCAATGGCCTTCTGCAGACGCAGGCCGATTCCGACCAGACGCTCCGCATCCGGGTGGTTGGATTCAACCAGAGCTTTGTTTGCCTCCCGGACATATTCCGGGGTGTAGCGGTTCAGGGTGGATGTTGCCGACTGAATCTGCTCAGGCGGTCTGTACGTGGCGCAGCCAGCAACCATACCGGCCAGCGTCAATGGGATTACCCATTCGAGTGCTTTCTTTAACATGTTGCGCTCCTTTGTTTTAGGGCTGTCGTTTTAATGCAGAAACATCTCTGCAAATACTTGATTTCCAAGAGGATATAAGCGTCATTGGACATGACGCGGGACGGTCCCGCAGAACTATAAACCGAAGCAGGAGACGCCCCATGAAACAGGTAAAAAACAGTGACGACGCCAGAACAGCCTACAAAAAGCGCCAGGACAACATTGCCGAGTACATCCAGCAGATTCAGCAGAAGCTGGCCGCAGATGCCGGGCAATCGAATATCAACTGGGCGCATGTCGGGTCGCTCGGGCATGTCGAAGAGCTGCTCCAGCAGATCGAGGGACATCTGTCCCGTTAATAACCGCCCCTTCGGGGCTTTCTGGGTTAAGCCACCAGCTTCACAAACAAAGGAGTTAATGCCATGACAGAAATGACCATCCATGAAACCACAGCCGCCTTCATCAACCATCTTCGGGAGAACGGCAAAAAGGAGCGGACGCTCTACACCTACCGGAAGGACCTCGATCTCATCGAGGGATACTTCGGCAAAGACAAGAAGCTTCAGGAGCTGCGTATCACGCAGGTTGGAAAGTTCCTCAAATGCGATGCGCTGCTGAAGCTCGGAAACGGCAATGCCCGGGCCGAAAGAACCGTCGCCAAGACCATCCGCGTGTTCCGGATGATGCTGGTCTGGGCCAAGGATTCCGGATTTATCGATGAGCTGCCGCTGCCCAAGAGCACCCCGATGGGACACAGCAAGCAGACGGAGGTGACCGATGCCGAACAGCAGTGATCGACTGGAAGCGGCCATAGAGCGGTTCTGTGCCCACCTGTCGGCCGAAAACAAAGCGGAAGGGACTGTGACCGCATACCGGCGGGATCTGCGACTGGTGGCCTGTGTGGCCGAATCCTTCCAGCCCGGACTCTGCTGCCAAGATGTGACACCCGGCCTGCTGGATCGGGCTTTATCCTCGCCAGAGATTTTGACCACAAACTCGGGAGCACGATCCCCGGCATCGGTGCATCGGTTGAAGGCGGCGGTCCGTTCCTTCTTCACTTGGACTACCGATGCCGGGCTTACATCTGAAAACCCGGCCCGGGCGGTTCGCATGAAAAGGCTGGCGCAGAAGCCGCCGGTGTTTCTTACGGCTTCAGAAAAGAAGGCATTGCTGAAAGAGGTAAAAGGCCGCACGGGCTTTGCCGGAATGCGTGATCGGGTCATGATCGAAGTCCTGCTCGGCACCGGTATCCGCATCGGTGAGCTTGAAGCGCTGGACACAGATGATATCGACCTCGATGCAAAGCATCTGAGAGTCAGAGCCAAAGGGAATGTGGTGCAGGTCAAGTTCATAAAAACCGACCTCCGAATCCTGCTGAAAAGATATTTGAAAGAACGATCCCGGCAAAGCACAACGCCATGCAGCGCACTGTTTCTGTCCAATAGAGGAACACGTCTTTGCCAGCGGCAGATAGCCAACCGGATAGCCTTGTGGCTGAAGAAAGCCGGTATTGAAAAGAACCTGACTCCGCATGGCCTGCGACATACCTTTGCAACCCACCTTTACGGGGCCACCAGTGACCTGCTTGTCGTGCAGAGGGCGCTGGGGCACCGGGATATTTCAACGACCCAGATTTACACTCACCTTGTCGATGGTCAGCTTGAGGATGCTCTTGAAAGACTGTGACAGCATCCTTGACCTGAACATCCGGAGCGGCTCCTGCTGCTCCTTTTTCGTTCCCGGGCCGCATATTAAAATTGCGGCATATGCCGTTATGCGCGAACAAGGCCATACAGGCCACTTTGGGATTTATGGCGTTATGTGCGCATAAGCCAATAAAGTTGATTTTCTTATGTATGGTCTTATGCGCATAGGATTGGAGGGAACCGATGCTGAACCGATGGTTCGCACCTTTCATTTGAGAAATTTTACTTAACTGAAATTTCCGGGAACACGTCTTATCTGAAATTCCTGTCATCTTGAGCCTCCATAACTGCCTAATCCTTCGCGCTCTTTCTTTTCGAGGCTCTGGTGTTATCTGAACTTTTTTTCGGCTTTTTCACGGAAGCGGTCTTCTGGGCGGCGGCTTCACTCACTTTTTCAAGAAGAGCGGAGGCCCATTCGGCAGGAGACGTCTGCGGACCTTTCGGCTCCTCACCCTCGCGGGCAATCTTGGTGGTCTTGAGATCCTTCATGTGACAGCGGATCATCCGGTCGAGACTTTCGGCGGCCTGTGTGTTTCCTTCGATCTGTGCCCGGACCAGCTTTACCGAGTAGATGCCCACCAGCTCGACCTGCAGAAAGTCGCTGGATTTGTTGAACTGAAAGTCCTCGTGCAGCTTTTCGATGATGCTGTCGAACATGACCTTTTCTTCCGGAGTCAGGCAGCGGTCGGCAAAGATGCCATGCTTGAGCGTGCGAAGGTTTCCTTCTTTAGCTCCCGCTTTGCTCTTTGCCTGATCATGGTCTGTCCGGCCCTCATTCCGATGCCAGCGATCCAGATTCTGTTCGTCTTTTTTTGTAACGCCCAAGGCTCATCTCCGGTTTATCAATTTTGTTTCCAAATTTCGGGGTTCGGGGCGGAAGGCAGATTTAGCCCGTTTTCCCGAACCACAAGCCTTACATACCGGAAGAGTCCTCAACCTGTCGGGCGTCGGTTTCCTTTCTGTGGTCCGCGAGGATCTGATTGACCCTACGACGTGTGATACCGGCAAGGCTGGCAATTTCATCGGTTTCGATTCCCTGACTTTTGAGGGCGATAACCAGCTGTCTGCGCTCCTTGTAAAAGCTGCCCGGTGCGGGAATCCAAAGGATGCCGGAATGATGCTTCTGCACTTCCTTGAGAAGCTCTCTCGGGAGGATGTGTTCGGCATTGGCGTATTTCTTAATGCTCATGATTGTTCTCCACTTTCTTTAGCCACGGCTGCGGAACATCCGGGTTATGAAACCTGAGCGTGCTGGGGCGCGGGGTGTCCGGGCTGTGGATAATTTCGATATTCTTTTCTGTTACGGCACCAATCTTTCGATCACCGCCGACAAAGCAGACCAGCCCGTAATCCTGACCGCAGGGGAACCGATATCGTCCCTGATTCTGGTAAAGCCTGGCTTCAGACCATTTCTTGGACATGGCTTCCTCCTTGATTGCATCAACTTTGGCCAATGCTTCCGCACTGACTTGCTCTATACAATTCCAAGCTTCTTCTGGCGGATAAATCCAGTTGTTCTTGGGAGGTTCTGCAGGTTTCTCAGGTTTTGCCGGAACATGACGGGGAGCTTGGTAATTCTGTGGGCTGAACTGCCGGGATGCCTGCTGTAGAGATTCCTTGCCGAATTTCTGAACGGCATATTCCTGAAGCGGGTTGAATCGGCTTTTCAGGCTTTCCCATGTTGATTCAGGAAGCTTACCGGCTTTGAAAGTGGACTGGGCTGCCAGCATGCGTGACCGGAGCCATGCGAAATACTCCGGCTCGAGACGTCGATAGATTTTGCCATTGTATTCAACGTCACTGGCGGACGTGACGGCCCAGTCGAATTGTGCGGTATCCAGATCGGTGGATACAAAAAGATCGGGCTCCGGTGCGCTGCTGTCATTTTCAGCAGGCGGAGCAGCTTGTTGGGAAGGCTCACACTCAGGGGAATCGAGATGCGTGAGCATGGTTTGTAAAAGGCTCATGGGTGACCTCCGGAAGTTCGGGTTTATTTTTCTTCCCGTTACTTACCGGAGCCGGAGCCTGAGTGTCGGATGGTAGAAAGCGTAGAAAGGGGTTTCTACGCCCAGAGACCTTTCTACACCCCCTTTCTACATCTCTTAACAGCAGTAATAGCAGTTAGTTATAGATATTTTTGTAGAAAGTGTAGAAAGGTATGGAAATATTACTCACGCATAGCCCGTTTTTTTCAGGCATGCCGTCATCCCATGATTTGAAAAAATGAACAGTAAGGGGGAGTAACCTCTGAAACCTTTCTACACTTTCTACGCTTGCCGCGTAACACCATATATAACAGTGACTTGCGCTGTAGAAAGGTGCTCTTTGGACATTCTACATTGTAGAAAGGTCTTTCTACACCGGCGGCCTTTGTAACGATTTTACCGGCCAGATGCCGGTTTCTAATCGTTTTACCAGCGGGATAACAGTTTCGCCAGAATCTGCCGTGGATATAAACAAAAAGCCCGCAGAGGTGAATCCACGGGCCTGACTGGGTGATGGTATGAAGGGCGAAAATTATTCGACTGTCTGGATGGTGTAGAGCTTGGTTCCGTATCGTTTCTGGCTGATGACAACATCGAATCCAGCCTCGCGGATGGTTTCAAGGTCGTTGGCAAAGCGCTGAGCAAACTGCCTCGATGAATCCATTTCAAAGCGCAGACCGAAATCTCTGGCCACACGTTTGAGCGCCACGAACAGCTCCCGGGACAACACCTCCTTGAGACAGCCGTCTTCTTCGAGCTGCACCTGATAGCGGGCAACAAACTCCTGAATGTGATCCACCCGGCGATCGTTGTAGATATCTTTCCGGTCGGCCTCCACGGCGGTGCGCCACGCTTTGAACAATGTCGAGAGCGCCGTTGCGGTGTGATTGGAATCCCGGGCGGTTTCACGACTGGTCTGGTTGATGGTCTGGATCTGCTGCTTGAAAGCCGGTGCCAGCGTCGACATTCCCTGTTCGATCTGATCCTGAGATGATCCGGCCAGAAGCATCAGATACATCAGACTGAGATATTCGTTACAGCGTCGTTTGTCATGGTTTCCAAGGGCCTCGTGGAGCAATTTCATCGCCTGTGTCCGCATCCCGTCTTTCATCATGGCCAGCACCTCGCTGGTGCGTTTCATCAGAGCGGAAATGATCAGGTCCCGGTTGCGCTGCAGGGCGGCAATCACATCTGACTCAATGAAACAGTCGTTGCCCTGATTGCCAATATCGAAATTGATCACAAAGCTGCGGGACTGGATTTCGGACAGCTCTCCGCACAACGGCTCGATGCCGGTGGTATTGAGCAGGCATTTGGTCCGCTCGGTCACGGTTTCACTGTCTGTGCCGCTCTTGCGTTTCTCTTTGGCAATGCCGGTGATACTGGTCAGCATGAAGGTGGTCAGGTCCTCGGTCATCTGCTTGACCTCGATGTTGTCGAGGACAATAAGCGGATTCTGGGAACCATCGGTATAGTTGGCCGCATCGGTGGCTTTCTTGTGCTGGGGCTCACCGTAAAGCAGCGCCGAAATCAGCTTACTGGCCGTGGTCTTACCCGAACCGGCCGATCCTTCAAAACGGGTCATGGGCCGGGTTCCGGAAAAATCGATCAGCAGAAAACAGGTCAGCCAGGACAGAATCAGAAAGCGGTCACCCTGCGAGCAGGTCATATTGTTGATCAGGAGATCGACCAGCAGCTTGTCGGCTTCCTCCGGTGCGGCGTCTTTCAGAAACTTCAACGGCTTCATCTTGCGGGAACCGTCGAGAATGATCCCGTCGGCGTTCCCACCATTTTTCAGGATCTCGATGCCGTCGGGTGTTATCCGGGCAATCTCATGATCCTGATTGTTCAGGTTGAAATAGACCGTGAAATTGGAAATATCCGTGTGCAGCCACGAGAAATGGTCGCGCACCTGACCTCGAATCATCGCCAAACTGGGCAATACCTCGAAAAAGGTGCGGCCGCCGTTGGATGTCGGAACCATGCCAGTGTGCTTGTAGAGCATGGCTGCATACTGCCTTTTGCGTCCGCGATCGGGTGAATCCATCCAGTAAATGGAGTTGTCGAAATACATAAACGGCTCACCGGTCTGGGTGTGAAAGAACTGGGCTCCATTGGCGGTAAACCAGTCATAGCCCGCTTCGGCTGCGGCGGTATAATCCGGAGCACCGTTTTCCAGTTCCGTATCGATCAGTACTTCATCGACCCGGGCGCGACAGGAACCGGGCGGTGATCCGCTGAGACGTTTGGCTTTCTTTTTTTCCTTTTTGGCGTTGTCACGTCGGTTCTGCTGAACAGATCGCACCTGTTCCTTGAGTGTCGCCATTGGAACCGCTTTACCCAGCCGCTCCTGAACCAGTTTCAATAGACGGCTTTGCTCCAGCGGTGAATGAGCCGAAATTTCGGCCAGAACCGGCTCGAGCTGGCGGTTTCTCTCTTCCTCCGGGGCATCCTCGGGCAGACTTTGAATGCCGAACTCAACCGGCGTACAGGCCGCAGAAAGCAGCACCTCAAACTCAGCCTTACCATTGCCGGATGCAAAGAAATCGTTCACATCGATCTTGGCATTGGCCAGCAGCGTTTCAGCCTCCTGAATATCCTCGGCAGAGTGGCCTTCGAGTAATTTGGCGAGCTCCCGGGGGCCGACAGCCGCCGTCAGATTAAACCGTTCCTGCAGTTCCTGACGTGCCTGCTGCTGGGGGTCATTCAGAGGAATGGTAACCAGCTTCGTATCAATCTTGTGTTCGGCCAGCGTGCGAGCAGTCTGCAAGGCTCCCTTGAGCCCGGCCTCCGAGATTTCATTGTCCTGACAGATATAGACGGTCTTGAGCCCGCGCATCTTCGGGACCAGACGCTCCCAGTCTGCGGCCCTGATTCTTACCGTCACAGGAGAGAGCGCCGGGAAACCCTGTTGCATCAGAGCGATGCAATCGGTCACGCCTTCGGTAATGATGATGTGGTCGGGCTTACCCAGCAGGCAGTCCTCATTGAACAGCACCGCATTATTGATGAAGCGGGCGACATAAGGACGCTGATGTTCATCGTGAACCGGCAGCTTCTTGTACTTTCCCTGTTCCCAGTTTGCATCCGGTGTCCACGGAGTCTTGCGGCCGATCATGAACACCACGCGGCCACGACTCCAGTATGGAAAGATGATTCGTTTTTCAAAAAACGGATTCAATCCATCCTGACTGGTCGGGCGAAAGGCTCCTGTGGCGGAAAGCTCCCGTTTGCTAAATCCATGATCGCCGGATCGCAGGGCAGCAATGACACCGGACTCATTGTCGGCAAAACCGATCAACAGGTCGTCGATGGTCTCATCACTGATGGCATATTTTTCCTTCAGCCAGGTCAACGCCTCCTGATTATCCTTGAGCCGCTGGTGATAGTAGCGGGCCAGCTCGGTCAGGGCATCTTTGACCCGGATCTCAAAGGAACGATCATTTTCCGTCTGCTCCAAGCGTTCCTGCGTGAGGCCGTAACGTGACAACGGCGGCATCCCGGCTTTCCCTGCAAGAAAATCACGGGCCTGCCGATGGCTGTCGGGCATGGGACCGGATTGCCCGGCGGTGACCGTACCCGATTGAATAAACTCAACGAGCTGGAGGACATCACCACCCACACCGCAGCCGAAGCAATACCAGCCCTGTTTGTCGAGCATCACATGAAGTGAGCGATGGGACTGACTCTGGTGATGCGGGCAATCGCACTGGAGCCGCTGCCGGGATTCCTGTGTGATCCTTCCGGCCAGAAGATCCCTTGCCACATCACCAATATCGAGCTCGGTTATCAGGCGGTAGTATTCTCTGACATTATCTGAACCGCCCATGCTCATAATGCCCCCGCACAAGCTGACTGCTCTTCAGGGCAATTCACATTGTTCAACAGAATGGAGAGAAAGGTCTTTCGGTCATCCACCTGACATTTTTTGGCACAATTACGGATGCCCCATCGGTCGCCCAGCACAATCGCTGTCTTGCGGGCACGGGTCACGCCGGTGTACAGCAGATTACGATGATGCATAAAGGAATGAGCCTTGTGGACCACCACGACAGTGCATGGAAATTCCGATCCCTGGGTTTTGTGGATTGTCAGCGTATATGCCAGCTGGATGTCCTGAAGGTTCGGTGAGCCTTTTTCAATCTCAACCGCCACACCCTCGAAATCAATCAGAAGCGTGCCGTTGGGCAAAACATCGACCACATGGCCGATGGCACCGTTCATCACGTTCAGCTCATAGTTGTTGCGGGTCTGAATGACCTTGTCGTGTTTCAAAAATGGCGACCGACGGCCGGGCTGTGTTTCCGGAACACTCACATTCCATAGCCGCTTCTGGATAAGCCTCTGCAGGTCCTCATTGAGGGATTTGGTTCCCAGCGGCCCCTTGTGCGTTGGAGTCAACACCTGCACATCCTTGATTAGATCAAATCCAAGGGCATCGAGCCGCTTGTCAAAGAGATCCAACAGGAAATTTCGAGCAGCACCCGGGTCGGTGAACTGATCCGCCAGATACCAGTCCCGGCATCCCTGTGAACTGGCGTCGCTGGTCTTTCTGACTTCTCCTTTGAGAATAGCGGTACTGTTTTCCTTCAGGACACCGGCCTGCCTGACTACCTTATCCAGAATGACCGTGGGGATGGCATTGGAGTGGATCAGATCCCGAAGGATATTTCCCGGACCGACCGGCGGTAGCTGGTTGTGGTCTCCCACCATGACAATGGCCGTTCTGGCAAAGTCGACCGCATTGAAAAGGTGCCACGCCAACGGAACATCCACCATGGAAAATTCATCGATGATCAGAACGTCGGCATCGATTGGATTATTGCTATCTTTAGAAAAGGACTTGCCGTCATAGCCAAGCAGGCGATGGATGGTGGTTCCGGTGCGACCGCTCACTTCCTCGAGTCTCTTGGCCGCTTTGCCTGTCGGTGCGGACAGCACCACCTCCAGATCGCACTCTTCACATACCCCATTGATGACCGAAACCGTATAACTCTTACCCGATCCGGCTCCACCGGAGATCAGGCTGATGGAGTGCTGCAAAGCGGAGTGAACCGCTTCGAGCTGCTTTTCGTTGAGCGTTTCCGCCTGACGAAGAATCAGCTTCTGTAGATTGCGGGTCGATTTGAAATGAGGGTTCGAGGCATCCGCCTTGGTGAAAATGGCGGCGATGTCCTGTTCCATTTTCAGGATATCGGAAAGCGCCACCAGAAAACGTCCCGCGTGTGATTCACAGGAAAGCAGTCTTTCACTGATCAGATTGTCCAGCGATGCTTCGATACGGATGCGGCTGTCCAGATTATCCATCACCAGCAGCAGGTTGGCCTGATCAACAAGGTCCTCGTATTCGACCCAGCAGTTTCCCTGATCCAGCGCCTCGTGCATGCAGTACTGAATACCGGCACGGATTCTTGGCGTGTGGTCTTTGGGCGTACCCAGTTTGCGGGCAATCTTGTCGACTTTTTTGAAGCCGAATCCACGCAGTTCCCGGATGAGGATGTAAGGGTCGGCCTTGAGGATATCCAAACAGTTCCCGCCCAGCTTATCGACCAGCGTGGTTACCTGATGATGGGTCAACCCAAAGGCGGAGAGCCATGCAAGGACGGCATTGACGCTGCGGTTTTTGCACCATTCATCCTTCAGGCGATTGGCGGCATCGAGGGAAATTCTGGCTTTTGATGCGATGAGCTCCGGGGATTCAATCAGAGTCTCCTCGAATGAATCGCCGAACTCTTCGACAATAAGGCGGGCTTTGGCAGGGCCAATCCCTTTGATATCCGGGTGATTGGCCAGATAGTGAATCAATCCTTCCGGGTTCAGATCAAGATCGTGCTCCATGGCATCGACCTTGAACTGACGACCATATTTCGGATGGGTGGCCCACGTCCCCAAAAGGACCACGGGCTGGTTTTCACGGGCAAACAGGTTTACGGCAAACTGAATTTCATCTCCTGTGGAGGTGAGTAAACGGCCTGCAGAAAATTTTGGCCCGGCATAATAAACTCTCTCTATTCTTCCCCGGAGTTTTGCCGGGGAGTTTGTTTTTCTTGGCATTGAGCGAACCTCCGGTGAAAGCGCATTAAAAACTCTTCAACAAACCGGCAGGCTGCCTGACGGTCTGAACAGAAATAAACGGGCACACCGAAGTCGATGATGATGGAGGCAATGGTTCCTATGAGGGCGTTTGGATGGGCGTCGCTCTGGTAACAGGCACCGAGAACATCCCGGTAATTGGCCTCAACGACGACACAGGCTGCGTCATAATGCCGGAGTTTTTCGAGCTCCTTGTGAAAACGCTTGCGGCCTCGGATGACCGTGGAAACAAAATCCGCCATGGACTTCCTTTCCACCGCCACCCGGGTCTCGAATCCCTCGATGGAGTAATCTCCCGCCGGGAGGGCTTTACGGATTGATGCGACTGATTCCGAATCAAATCCGTAAGGCTCCTGTTCCCGGGTATCAACGACAACGGTAACCATGCCCATCCTCAAAACGGAATCATGTCGTCTACATCGTGACCGGCCGACGGTGCTGCGGCATCTTCATCCGAAAGCACAATCCGGCGGTTGAAGTAGATGTTCTCGAATTCGTTTTTCGTGCGCTTGGTCACCTCGAGCCCGACATCCAGAAGGGTTTCCAGTTTGCCCGGGAGATCGGAGAGCTTGTCCATCTGCAGGCCGCAGGTATAGAGATCCTGCTTGAGCCATTTCACATTGTCCTTGCTGGCAATGACGTTGTTACGCCACAGCAGACGGCCTTTGTGCGTGGGACCCAGAATCTTCAGCGCCCACTTGAGCATGGGATTGCCGGAAGTTTCCGAGCGGGTCAGTTCCACGCGATCGACCTTGACCTGATATTTCCCGTCGGGAACAGCTTCAAAGTCCTTTTCTTCAACATCCGCAGAAACGAAATCATCGTCGAACTGCGCGAGGTCCATGGTGTCATCGTTATTCCAACTCATTGTCATTACTCCTTATTTTGAGGTTTAGCCGTTGTAGCTGGCTCCGACTTAGTCCGGGCGGCACTCACCGCTGAACCGGCAGCCGTTTGATTGAAAGCTTTCAGGAAGGTCGGGAAATCCAGAGGGATCATCTCCGGAAGACGGCCGGTTCGATCTCCGGCGTCGTAATTGGGGCTGGGCTTGGTGCGCATGACACGCTGATACATGGGCTTGCCGTCGTCACCGGTTTTCATGTCCAGATCACAGAACAGAATCAGGTCCACCAGACCGGTGACCAGCTTGCGGGCCTTGTCCGGCAGGGTCGGCACAATGCGTGTGTGTTTCCCGGTACGCGTTTCGATGTCACGCTCGTGGGAATGGGAAATAAGGATCAGGCCGTAAGGCAGGAATGCCAGCTTGTTGAGAACGCGCTGGAACTCATTATTGATGAGGGCATAGCCTTTGCCGTAGCCAAGATCGGACTCATGCTCGATCTTGAACTTCTTGCAGACATAGTCCGCGCACATGCGATAGGCGTTATCCACCGTGTCGATGACGATGGTCTTGAAGTCGTGTTTGCCTTCGGCAATCTCGGCACACGCCTGCAGAAGGTCGTCCCAGCAGGTAATAGGCGCTTCGAACACTTCGAGGGCATTCAGGCCCGGTTCCGTGGCGAGAAACAGGGCGTTCTCAGCATGGGAGCACCATGTGCTCTTGCCGATTTTACTTGGACCGTAGACCAGCGCGGTCAGGTCGTTCAGGTTTGCTTTAGGTTTGGTTTTGCTTTTTGGAAGCATGGTTTATCTCCTTGTATGGTTTGGGTTAAAAAACAGGGGCAGCGTCTTCACTTGCTCCATCCCGCAGCTCTTCGTGCGGGAGCACCCGTTGGTAATGGTTTTCAATGACGTTGGGATTCTCACCGCTCCGGCACAGCGGGAAGTAGGGACAGGCGCGTCCATACTGAAAACAGAAAGCCGTATTGCGGTAGAAGGTGTTGCGGCGGCGGGCATCCAGCATGGCTTTGGATAATTCCCAAAGCTCACTGCGAAGCTCGTCGAATTGATCGCGGGAGATGTAGAGCAGCTCCCGGTGAAACATGCCCGGCTCGAGGTATTTGTCTTTGAGGCGCTGCTGAAAGGCATCATCCGGCTCGGGCATCTTGCGCTTGGCACTGCTCTTGCCGGTTTTGGATTTGGCAATCAGCTCGGCACGGCGGGTTTCAAACTCAGCTTCTGTCTCGCCTTTGCTCTGGCGTAGCTTGGCCTTGACCAGCACGTTGTAGATGATGCCGGAGATACGGATGCCGAGGGTCTGCTCCAGATACCACGCATAAATGATGATCTGAAAATCAGTCCAAAGCCGTTCCAGATAACCGGCATCGATTTGTGAGGCGGTCTTGTGCTCGAGCAGCAAGTATTGACCGTCCTGCTGGACCAGACCATCGACCTTGCCAGCCAGCACAAAACTTCTTGATGCGGCGTTGGTATCCGGATTGACGATGGGGCCTTCGAAGGTCTTCTCCAGAGCGACCACGTCAAAGTCCTCGACGGGATATTGCTCCGAGTATGAACTCATCATGGCGGTGGCCAGATGCCAGTCCGCGAGCTGATGGTCATCATGTGCCCGGTTGGCATAGACCTGATCGATGTGTTCGAGAACCTTTTCGAGCTCCCTCTGGCCATGCCAGATCTCAAGGCAGTCGTGAATGACTGATCCGAAAGCCAGGTTGTGATCCCGCTCCAGAGGAACAAGGTCCCTCAGGTAGCGGTATTCACAAGCCTTGCGGCAATTGCGGAAGAGTCGCCACATGGAATACGTGGTGGTCATCAATTCGCTCATACCGCCACCTCCATTCCTGAAGGTGCCTTTGCGTTGCAGGCGCATCCGCCACCGGCGGGTTCACGGTCGATCATTACCGCACGCTCGCCGTATTCCTTGGTGGCGAAGCCGGTAAAGATGCTCGCCAGATCACCACCGACCTTGGTCGCTGCATCGATAAAGCAGGTGCGATTCTGTTTATCCAGATTGAAGCGGGATTCCATCCTCACTCTGGAGTGTCCATACATGCTTTCCACAGCCAGCAACGCCAGCATGAAGGTGTCTTCCAAGTCCTGAGCCGGGACCGACTGATCAAAGCGATACTTGTAAGTTTCCATTATTAATCTCCTGTTGTTTCTCAGGTTTTCTGTTTACCGAGGCCCCGGTCGTCCGCTTCATGCGGCACGATGCTTACTTACCGGAACCCCGGGCGATGCGTCGGTCGATCAGAGGTATTCTTCCAATCCACCATCCCGGAATGCGTCCCGCAGCTTGGTCAGTTTCCCGTAGAGGGTGCTGCGCGGAACGCCCATCTCCCTTGCGATTTCAGCCATGTTGCTCGACTGCAGTTTTTCGCAGAGGTCCTGAAGGTCTTCCGGCAGGGCAGCAATGACCCGTTCGAGATCGAAGCGGATGTCGTTCTGGCGTTGCTCGTTGGTATCCCGGCCGTGATGTCCCATCTGCCCATCACTGCAGACCTGCTCGATACGCTCAGCGGAGTCGTTATCTCCGCCCGGAATGGGATCGTTGAGAGAGGCTGTGCATTTGCGCCAGTCCCGGCATTGCGCGAAGCGGGCTTCCAGAATGGTTGAAATCCGCCGCTCAACAATGCGGGTCATGAAGGTTGTCTTTTTGCCTTTGGCTGGGTTGAAGTGCTTCATTCTGCCCAGCAGATCGATCATCAGTTCCTGTTCGAGATCCTGCCGATCGTCTTCTGTCAGTCCTGCTTTACCCACCAGTTGTCTTGCTTTGTGCCGAATAAGGTCTGCGGCATAGCCATCGATGCCGTCATAGGAATTTCGATAAAACATTTGGTCCTCCTCGGAGCGAGGAGGAGCACCGCGTGGGTGTCGGCACGGGCCGGAAACAGAGGAAGGAGCTGATCCAACAAGCGGAGTGTCGCAGGTTCGCCTTTTCTGCCACCTGCCGTGCTGATAAACACACGGTCAGGTTTGGCTCGGCGACACCCACAACAGCCTCCGCCTTGCGTCCAGCTTGTTGTCGAAGTGTCTAAATTCTCAGTTTGTTATGCTGCCCGTTCCTCGATGCGGATCAGGAATGGCAACCCATGCTTGATTTCAAGATGCCGGATGATTCCATCACCCATGCCGGTCAGGTGTTCGATAAGCGCGAGCACCTCCTGCTTCAGGGTGAAGTCATCCTTGGCCAGCTCCGGACGATTGCCATTCTGGCTGCCCAGTTTGATTTCCCGCTCGATTATGGTGTCTGCGGTGAGTTCGGGATTTCCGGCCACAACCGGTATGTTGGAAATGCGCCCGAAGTTGATTTGCTGCATCAGCTCGATGAGCTTTTGCTGCGGTTCGTTTAGTTCTGTCTTCTTGATCTGGTTCATGCCGAACCTCCTTTGTTAAGGACCTCCCGGAAGACAGGTCCGGCATGATTTCTCCGGGTGAGGTCGTGAACGATTTTCTGTTCACCAGACCTGTCACCCTTCTTTGGCGAAATTTCGTTGGACCACTGAAATTCCACCCGATGCGGATGTGCTTGGATTGGCTAATGCCCTGAATTTGAGGGGGATTTGATTGGATGAGGTGGGGAAATATTTTTTAACTTTTTTTGCCACCCCTCAGTGAAATTTCGTTGAACTCACTCGTCAGGGCATAAAAAAAGCCGACACAAAGGTCGGCTGTTGAGGATGATGGATTGGGGTGGCAATCAGCTGAATCCAAAGAACGTTCGTTGCTCACTCCAATCGAGTGGGAATGTTTTCACCAACTTTGACAGTGACAATCCGCTGGGTTCTTCACCGTTAATGATGGATTCGATAATATCCGGGGCGAGCGTGGTCAGCTTCAGGGTTCTGGCCACATAGGATGAGTCCACATCGAGATCCCTTGCCAGCTCGCTGATAGACTTTATCTCACCGCTCTCGAGGATGTCCGCCCATGAAAAGGCTCTGGCCAGCGACTGGACAATAGCCGTCTGAACCGTTTCCGGCATGCCTTCGTTTTCACCGTCCAACGTATCCGGCGTGAACACCATTTTGCGGCCGCGCATTCTTCGGATGAACATGGGGATATGGATATGCAGGTTTCCGCTGTCTGAAAGTTTGATGGTTGGTTTGATCTTTTTCATCAGCTGTTACTCCTTTCCCTGACTTCACAGGCCAGACCGGCCAGCTCGGTGACAAGGTTTGTGAGGCCGTTGGTTTTCAGTTCCATGTCGATTCCTGTCTCCCGGATCTCAATGGTTTCCACCAGAAGCTGGATCAGCCGGTTGCGCTCGAGGGGGAACAGATCCTCCCAGAAGGTTTCCACACTCTGGAAGGCTTCGGATACATCACCTTCGGAAATCTGCTCCGTATCGATAACCCTCAATCGAGCTGATACGTTGGTGAGCTGCTTGGTCAAATCGACGGCCTGCTGGTTGACCAAGGGAAGTCGGTTATTCCGGTCGGGATCATCATTGTCAGGCGACATCAGTTTCAGTGCTTCCTGTCTGACGCTTTGAAGGGATTGTTCGAGCTCCTTTTTCTGGCTCTGCAGCCGTTCACGTTCCTCGGCCTCGATTTCTCTGGCGGCAAAGTAGGTCTTAGCCACCAAGGTCGGTGTTCTAAATACCGCTCCCAGCTGACCAAGCACCACCGACTCGATGTCTCCGGCAGGAACCCGCTTCAAGGGGCACCGGCTGACTGCGCGTTTGGTATCCTTTTCACATATATAATAGGAGTAGCGCCGGTCGCCTTTGTTGGTATAGGTGATGCCCATGGCGCTGTCGCAGTGGCCGCACCGGATCACTCCGCTCAGGGGTGAGACCATTTTTACCCGGGCCTTGCTCATCTTGGTGCGATTGTTTTCCGAAAGCAGCGCCTGAACCTTGTCCCAAGTGTTCTGGTCAATCAGGGCTTCATGCTCTGCCGGATAATTTTTACCTTTGTAGGCAATCTCCCCGATATAGAGCCTGTTGTTGAGAAGGCGGTAGACCTGAGCCGTGTTCCATTCGGTACCGATCCGCTCCTTGCCTTTCTTGGTGGTCCATGATTTGGTTTTGTATCCTTGCTCGTTCAATTCCTGCGCCACCTTCTTGGCTGATCCCACCTGTGTGTATCGCCGGAATATGAGTTTTATCAGCGGTGCCTCGCTCTGGTTGATCAGCAGCTTTTTGTTTTCCCGGTCCACGTCATAGCCGAGCACCGCTGGGCCGCCGCAGTATTTACCCCGACGCTTAGCGGCAGCGACTTTGTCCCGGATACGCTCGCCGATGACCTCTCGTTCGTACTGGGCAAAGGTGATCAGGATTCCCAGAAACATGCGGCCCGTCGAGTCGGTGGTGCTAAAGTGCTGGGTGACGGATACAAAGCTCACTTCCTTTTCATTGAAGAGCTCAATCATCTTCATGAAGTCCAGCAGGGAGCGGGACAATCGGTCGATCTTGTAAACGACGATGACATCGATCTTACCGGCATCGATATCCGCCAGCAGTCTCTGCAGTGCCGGACGTTCCATAGTTCCACCGGAAAAGCCGCCGTCATCATATCGGTAAGGGATGGCCTTCCATCCCTGCAGCTTCTGACTTTCGATGTAAGCTTCACCGGCCTCCCTCTGGGCATCGAGTGAATTGAACTCCTGATCCAGACCTTCCTCGTGGCTTTTGCGGGTATAGATGGCGCAACGGAGTGTTTTGCGCTGGCCGTTTTGAGTGTTGTTATTGTTAAGCATTCGGACCACCTTCCTTTTTTCTGTGACTGTTCTTCAGGCCGAAAAAGATCTTGCCGTTCCAGCGGGTGCCTGTGATTTCCCTCGCTATGGCGCTCAGAGACCTGAAGATGCGGCCGTCGTATTCAAAGCCGCTTTCTCGGGCGATCACCTCATAGCGCTGCTCGTTCCAGATCCGGACAAACCGGGTACCCGGCAGGATGGCCTCCTGTGATTTTCGTTCTTCCGGGATCTTGCGGATGACCGTTGCCACCGGATCGGTCTCGGCAACTTTCTTCAGGTGGGATTTGGCCTGCTCGGACAGGCCGCCGTAAAAGAGTTCCTGAATCCGGTGCGCCAGTCGTTTAACCAGAAACTGCTTCTTGTACTGGGGTGGCTCGGTTCCATAAAGGTCCAGCCACTTCTCTCTGAGCTGATCAAGGCTCATGTTCTGGAGCGTTGCCAGTTGCCTCAACACCGAGGTCTTGGTCGGCTCCATTTTTTTGTTTTTCAAGTCATTCATTTTCAACTCCTTATATTCGATTACAGGACTCGGTTGTCATGAATGACGCTCTTTCTGGCAGAAGAATCAAGTCCTTCTCCGAAGGTTCCGGAAGAATCTGCAACATTCTTTAAGTTGTTGGCATTATTGGCCTTACGATACCGACTCCTGAGCGCTGCAATAGCCAGAATGGCCGCAATGGCATCCAGCCGTTGCTCCGGGTTAATGCCTTCAGCATCCGGCAATTGGGCTTCAGTCAATTGGTTTGAGTAAGGGTTTTCGGGTGCTAATTCCACATCAAGCATAAGGGCCTCCGTTGGGCCGGTGCCGACGTGGGAAGCTGCGGGTGCCAAAAACAAAAGGCGGTTGGGATGCGCGTTTTTCAGCACCCACAACCGCCTCTGCCTGGCATCCGGCCAATTGTCTGGTTTCTAACTCATGTCCGAAGCGAATCTTCGGAACTTTCGGAGGTTACTTACCGGGAGGGACTTCAATCCGTCGGAAATTTTATTTACAAGATTTCTTGACCTGATGGGCATAAGGTCGTATATTTGTTTGTTATTCGGCCAAAAATGGGGCTCTCTGTCTTTTTAAAGGAAGGAGTACGCTATGGGCAGAAACAGAGAAGACGACATTACGCCGTTGCAGCAGGAAACACTTGATGAAATATGCCGGTACGTTTCAGCCAAAGGGTATCCGCCGACGGTTAAGGAAATGAGCGAAACATTTGGAATCAGTCACGCCAGTGTGCATGACCGGATCAACCAGCTGGTTCGCAAAGGTTATTTGAAAAGAGAGGAAGGTAAGGCTCGCGGTCTGACCGTGACCAAGCATCCTCAGACAAACGCGGTCGCCCTTGTGGCGGTTCCGATTGTCGGCACGGTTGCAGCCGGTCATCCGATTTTTGCCCATGAGAACATCACGGGCGAGGTTCTGGTGGAAGCATCCGTTGTCGGATCAGGTAAGTGCTTTGCCTTGTACACACAGGGCGACAGTATGATCGATGCCGGAATAAATGACGGCGACCTGATCATTGTGAGGCGTCAGCCAATTGCCGAGGACGGTGATATCGTTATTGCTCTGCTTGACGATGAAGCCACGGTCAAAAGGCTGAAAATTGATAATGAGCTCATCGAGCTGGTCCCGGAGAATCCGAGGCTGAAACCGATCAGGGTCAAACCTGAGGATGAATTGAGGATTCTCGGCAAAGTGGTGGGCCGGAAACGAATTTGAGAGAACACTATGTAAGGACAGCTATAAGCTAAAAAAACAGGAGATATTAATGGCAACTTTAAACCTTCGCCGCTTTTCGAAGCCGGAAATGCTCCGGAAGATCGACCGGAGCCATCTGATCACATTTTTTGAGCCCTACACCGAATATCTATCCGGGCGAGGGATAGAGTTGCCATCGGCAGCCGCAGAAAACGGACTGGACTATACAGTCATGAGTAACGTGCTGCTGAACCCGAACACCAGCACTCCACCTGAGATGTCGGAAGCCCTCTATTACATTAACGAGATGTCGACTCCTGAGGGTTTCGACCTGATACAGGAGGCCATTGCCGACACCGAGATCGATGTCAGTATTTCCGAAGATGCCGCTTACGGTGACCTGGCTCTACAGGTCTGGGTTCAGGACCGCAATATCATCGAGCGTCTCCATGCCGAGCAGTTCCTGTTTCGCCCACGATCCTTTGAATATTTCAAATGCACCCGGGAAACCATTCCGGATTTTGAAGAACCGAGCGAAGAAACCATCGCCGCCCTCGAAGCGGATCTGGATGAATGGTTTGCCAAGAAGCGTCGGGGTCGGGCTTCAAAGGTATTCAGCTATGTGAAAGATGATTTTGTCTGGTTTCTTGTCCGTCATGGAGAGCCTTTCACCCGGGAGTCCATTATTAAAGATGGAGAATCCAAAAGCCTGTTCTATCGGCCGGAAAAATATGACGTGATTGTTTACAACCCGGAGAATGGTGAGATCCGGATGAACGCACGCTCCAAAGGCGAAAAGGAGCTGTACCGCACCAAGTTTGGCCTTCATCTTTTCGGTGACAGCGAGTTTTTTGATGGCAAAAGCAAATTCACTCTGGAGCCGTTGAGGGAGTCTGGTTCAGCGTCCATCCTTTGTGAGGATATTGAAGGGATCGATTGGGTGCGCCTCAAGGAGTTCCAGATCTTCCGTGGTGGAACACATAAAGAGATCGAAATCCGCAAAGCCGAGGACATCTTTGCATCACTGGAAGAGCGGGATCGCAGCATCCCCAATGGCGGCCGATTGAGCAAAGCCAGCTTCCAGATCAAGTTTGCCGACTCCAAAACACCACGAACCGTCACACTCAGCTCCGGCAACCGTGCTCAGTTCAAACGGGATGATGATGCTGAAGTTCTGGAAAAATGGCTGATTCGCCGTGGATTTGTCATTTCCGGCTCGGAGGATAATGGTGAGTGAAACCCGGCTCTGGCAATTCTTAGAAGAGCACCCGAAACAGAATGCTCCGTGGTGTGAGTGGCAGGATGCGTTTGGCGGTTGGGAGTCCTTCAGTGGATTTGAAACGAAGTTCCTGCAGCTGACCAATCAGCGTGCGTCTGCAGTCAATTGCAGAACCGACTGTGGACTGGGCTGCCCACGAAAAGTTGTCGAGCATGCCACCAATGATATTGCTGCAGTGTGCCCTGAGCAGGAAGAGAAGCCATACAGCCTGAACAAGAGGGATGTGCTGGTCTATACATTGAACCGGTCCTCATTCCACAAAAGCATCTGTACCGGGCTTGGAATCACACGGAATGAAAATTCACTGGACGGCATTCCCGGTGTTTTCCGGCTGGGGGATTACACACCGACCGCCGGGTTCAATTTTCCGGTTTACCTGACCTTCAAGAATGACCCGGACGAACTTCTCGAAAGCGTCAGGAATATCAGCCTGCTTGGGCAGGACCCTTATGCGCTGATCATTCCAACCCGCAAACAACTGACACCCCGAGCGGAGAATCTCCTGAGCCGGAGTGGTTCAATATGTATTGTGTTGAGCGAGGATTTTTCCATTCAAACCAATGGCAGCCTGAAAGCTCTCAGGCCCGCGATCGATGTATTTGCAACCTTTCAGGCCGAAATACCTCAGCCGGATTCCGGTGGCATGGTCTATTTCGACACGCCTGCTGGTATCAACTGGAGTGGAATAACCATCAAATTCTTTGATGGACATACAGTTTCAATCCACACGACCAAACCGCATGGTCGATACAACTACACCCAGATGGGAATGGCTAACACCAGAAACGGTAATCCAACCATTCCTTGGGAGCTCCTCAGAGCTTTTGCCGAATCACGCGGGCAGATTGACTGGCAAAGCCAGTATGCATCTTTCAAGGTCAAGGACCAGAAGCCGCGTCTGTCAAAAAAGCTGCGTGAATTTTTCCGGCTGACAGACGACCCGATTGAATACCTAAAGGAGGAACGCTGCTACCGCTGCCTTTTCACAATCAAGCCAGAGGGTGATGACGACTCAACCTATATCAACGAGGATGCGCTCTATGAATAAAGTCAGACCGTCGGCGGAGCAGGTGGCCATGTATCTGGAGCGGTGGGATTCGTTGGACAATTATGTACTGCAGGAGAGCAGCCTCAGAAAACTGTTCGCTGAGACATACCCCAGAAATGTCGATATGGATGATGTCCTGATCAAGGTCTGTTCGCTGAACGACTTTTACAGCACGAACATTTTTTCACCATTTACCGTTGCCCAACACATAGTCGATTTGGATATCGACCAACGTCTTGGCAACCGGGATCTGACTCTCGTAAACGACATTGCCGTGGTTAAGGTTAACGGCCAGAAGACCATCAATTTTTATTCGTTTGCCACCAAGTATTGCAGCCACCATTTCCCGGAGGACTATCCGATCTATGACAGCTTTGTGGAAAAGATGCTCATGCACTTCAAGCGGGTGGATAAATTCTATAAGTTCAAGAAGGACGACCTGAAGCACTATCCGACATACCACGCAATTCTGATGGAGTTCAGCAGGTTCTATGGGCTGGAATGCTTCACCCTCAAAGAGGTCGATAAGTACCTCTGGCAGGCGGGCAAAGAATACTTTCCCAAGCAATACTGACCGCTGGAAATCTGAATAAATATCACTTCCCGAAACCTGCGAGAGACTTTTGGTTTGTGAAAACGGGTGGTTTGACCCGACCATTTGATGCCTTAACACAACCGCAAAATACCGTCATTCGGCTAAATGCTTAATCTGAAAGGATATCTGTAACCGGACGCGTGTCGGACCCTGTCCGAAGAAAACAGAGAATACCGCCCAAAACAGAGAATGAACGTGGGGAGAATGGAGAGAATCAGGTGGTTGGAGAGAGCTTCCGGAAAGATGTCAAAACGTCCGAAACCCTTTGAATACAAGGGGAAAAAGAAAACCCGTCTACCCAGAGAATCACTCTGGAGAGACGGGTTGTCACCATAAAAATGGTGGAGGCGGCGGGAGTCGAACCCGCGTCCGGAAATATTCCGCGGTGGCGTCTACATACTTGTCCCGAATATTGTATTTCGCCTGGCAGAGCCCATTCAGGCGGGGGCGGCTGGCAGGCTAGCCTGTTAAGGTTTCACATGGCATTGCAACAGGCGGGCAAGTCATGCTATCCCACTAGTCGACGCCCTATCCCGGTATGTGGGAGATGCCAGGTAGGACGATGGCCTTAAGCGGCCATAGCGTAGTTATAATCGTCTGCGATTATGTTTAGTTTCCACCCTTTTTACGAGTTGGCGGAGGGCTCGGTATGCAGCCACGGCTTCCTAATCCCCGTCGAAACCATTTCGCCCCCACGGCGCCGTGCACGGAGGGGTTGAATTAATAAAAAACTCTTCCAATACATTGCAACTACGCTTACAAACTGCGCAGACGTACCTAAATATAATTCTTAACCGAACTTTGTCAATCAACAAATGCAGTTGACATGAAAATGCTGTATGTTGTAACACTTAGTTAAATCCAGCCCTTTTTGCACATCTTTCAACAATCCCTACAAAGGAGAAACACGATGGCGAAAACGCTGACAGAGATTGCGGCAGAGATTGTGGCGGCGCAGGTCGGCAGCACCAGTATGACCTCCGAAGAAGTGGGTGAAGCTCTGAAATCCGTGTTTAAGACCTTGGTTCAACTGCGGATGGCGGAGGGAGGAGAGGAAGCCGAGGCCCTGACTCAGGTTCCGGCGGCTTTGGGCGAGGAGGGGGTTTCGGATCAATTGGCGGAATTGCGGCAAAGGCCCATCCGCTCCATCAGAAAGAACAAGGTGATCTGCCTGGAGTGCGGCGCCGAGTTCAAACAACTTACCAAAGGGCATTTGAAAGAGCACGACATGGACGCCAAGGAATACCGGAAAAAATACGGGTTCAAGGCGCGCCAGCCGTTGTCGGCCCAATCCCTTTCCGCCAAGCGCCGTCAGAGCGCCAAAGAGCGGAACCTGGGCGAAGTGCTCAAGGAAGCCCGCAGGCAAGGCAAGGGCGCAGGCAAAAAGGCCGCTCCCAAAAAAGCCGCCGCCAAGGGAAAGGCCAAGAAGTAACGGCCGGGTAGTCAGGTATGGAAAAACTTTATTCCTTTGCCGGGGAGCCCATCCCCTGGTATGATTCCAGCCCCGTTTGCGGGTTTTGTCTGGCGCTCATGGCCCTGGTGTTCCTTTTCGGCGCCTGGGGCGTCAAGGTCGGGTGGGAAATGCAGGAATTCCACCGGGACGTCTGGGTTCCGGGAGTTCTTATGGTCTTGGCCGCCTCCGTGATGCTGTCTTTAGTCGTTCGTCTGGTTCAGCGCCGGGCTAGTCGGAAGGGGTCCGTCCTTTAAATCATGTTCGTAATCGCAGACAATATCCAAATTACCAGATACCGGGTGGAAATGGCCGTCAAGGAAAGAAACCCGGAGCCCATCAAACAACTGGCCGCCCAGTGCCGGGAAGCCGGCGCCCAGGCCATTGACATCAACACCGGCCCCCTTTCCCGCCAGGGAGAGGAGATCATGCAGTTCATGGTGGAGGCGGTCCAGGAAGCCTGCGACCTGCCCGTGTGCCTGGACACCGTGAACGCCAAAGCCATGGAGGCCGGCCTCCGGGCCGCAAAAGGGCCCCGGCCCATTATCAACGGCATCTCCATGCAGCCTGAAAAGCTGGAGGGAATCCTCCCTCTGGCGAAAAACCACGACGCGGACCTGATCTGCTTTTTGCTCAAGCCCGACGGCCACGTGCCCAAGGACGCGGACTCCAGGCTGGCCCTGGCCGTGGAGCTTACGGGGATTCTGGATGAAGCGGGAATCTCCCGGGACCGCGTGGTCTTCGACCCCCTGGCCGTTCCCCTTATGTGGGACGACGGCGGAAGACAGGCCGTGGAGGTGGTGGAAACCGTGCGCCTCCTGCCCGAGGTCCTGGGCTTTGACGCCCGGGTGATGGTGGGCCTCTCCAACCTCACCACCGGCAGGCCTCCGGGCCCCCAGCGCCAGCTCGTGGAGCAAACCTACCTGGCCATGTTGGGCGGCGCCGGGCTCACGTGGGTGCTTATGAACATCTTCAATCCCGACACCATCGCCACGGCGCGGGCCGTCGGCGTTTTGGGCTCCGGCGGGATTTTCTCCTGGCATTTCTAATTCCTCCTGATTTTTCTCATGCGGCATAAGGGCGTTTTCATGGCGTCTTATGACGCGCCTGAAGTTTTCCAGTCGTTGAAAAATAACTAGCCATTTAAGAAAGATGAGATATTCAATCCGCTTTTTCATGCGATTTCCGCCTAATTTGACTAGTAAATAGTAATATTTTGCTTGACACGATGCGTCATCTTGCTTATCTTGCTAGTTATTAAGGCGAGGGGTCGTGGGTCGCTCCCACATTTCCAAACAAAGGAGAGACGTTATGAAAAAACTGGGAATTCTCGTCAGTCAGGTCGAACGCGACGAACTTCGCATCAAGTCCGACGTCCGCCCGTTGGTGGCGTTTTCCTACGCCAGGTCCGGGCTCATCCGCTTGGCGGGTCTAAAAAAACTGAAAAAGTAACTAGCCCCATCCCCCCGGAAAAGGGCGGGCTCACCGGCCCGCCCTGACCCGCAAAGTGCAGCCCTATCGGGTTCTTCCTCCTTTATGCCGTCTCGGCGCCGCGCCTTCCAAATTCTTCCCGGCGCTTCCTTGCTCCAGCCATCGTCCCAAACGCCCATTCCCTCGTGATTGCCTCTTCAGAAAAAATGTGCTGTTCCAAGCTGAACTGCGAATTCAGCCCCTTCTTTTTGCTCCAGACGTCGTTCTCAGCCCGCCTTAACTTTGCACCGTCTCTTAAATATTGATCATGCTGAAAAAATAATTTTTGGTAAGAATTATTATTGACATAGAACGAAGTTAGATATATCTTACAAATGTCGAAGGGGCGATTAGGGTTCGTTCATGCTAGATGGACGGCGAATCCCCAAAACCAATCAAACAATTCTGAAAAAGCAGGATGGCATATGAGAACAATCTGTCTGCGGAAAATGGAGCAAAAACAGGGTGGGACCATAAAGGCGGTGAAAGCCAGCGGAGAACTGGGGCGGCGCATCCGCGACATGGGGCTGGTTCCCGGAACCCGGATCAAAATTCAGGGCAGGGCCCCCTTGTACGACCCCGTGGCCCTGAGAGTGGGGGACTTCACGTTAACGCTCAGGAACAACGAAGCGGATTATATTGACGTGAATGTGGACTAGTCCGCCGCATTTTCGCAGGGTAAGCCGTTCCGTGCAGGAATTTTCATCAGCAACGCTTTTAAAACCATAGGAAACAAACAATGCAAGCTACCATAGCCTTGGCAGGCAATCCCAACTCCGGCAAGACCACTTTGTTTAACGCGCTTACCGGCGCAAGGCAGCATGTGGGCAACTATCCCGGCGTGACCGTGGAGCGCAAGGAGGGCCTTTGCTCCGTAGGGGCTCATACGGCCCATATCGTGGACCTTCCCGGGACCTATTCCCTGACCGCCTATTCCGAGGAGGAGAAGGTCGCCCGAGAATACCTGGCCCAGGAACGCCCGGATGTGGTCATTGACACCCTGGACGCTTCCAACCTGGAGCGCCATCTGTATTTAGTGGTGCAGCTCCTTGAAATGGGGCTGCCTTTGGTTTTGGCCTTGAATATGGTGGACGTGGCCAAGTCCCGGGGCATGGAGGTGGACGCGGAAAAACTGTCGGAGCTTTTAAGAACGCCCGTCGTCCCCACTATCGCCCGCACGGGCAAGGGCAAACAGGATCTTATTCAAATAGCCGCAGACTTGGCGCAGCAGCCTGTTAACCAGACTCCTCTGGTCATTTCCTATGGCGCGGACATAGACAAGGCCCTGCTTCAAATGCAATCCATGATTTCGGAAGGCGCTTTTTTGAAGAGCTATTATAATCCCCGCTGGGTGGCGATCAAGTACTTGGAGATGGACGAGGACGTCATTGTCAAAGGGCATGAAGCCAATCCTGATTTGTCCGACAGGTTGACGGCCGTTTCCGCCAGGGTCGCCGCTCATTTGGAAGCCACTTTGAACATGGATCCCGAAACCATGATCGCGGACCACCGCTGGGGCTTCATCCGTTCCATCATCCAGCAGGGCGTGATTACCAGGAGCAACGACTCCGACCGCCTTTATCTGTCCGACAAGATTGACATGGTCTTGACCAACCGGTTCGCCGGCCCAATCATCATGCTGGCCATATTGTATGGACTGTACCAGATCGTTTTTACTTACAGCGCGGCCCCCGTCGAGTGGGTGGAAGGCTTGTTCTCTTGGCTTTCCGACACGGTTTCGGCGATCCTGCCTCCGGGCATGCTGCAATCCCTGGTGGTTTCGGGCATTATTGACGGCGTGGGCGGGGTCATGGGCTTTGTTCCCTTGATTATGTTCATGTTCCTTGGCATCGCCATTATGGAGGACACGGGATACCTGGCCAGGGTGGCGTACATGCTGGACCGGGTGTTCAAGGCCTTTGGGCTGCACGGAAGCAGCGTCATGGCTTACGTGGTATCCGGCGGCATCGCCGGCGGATGCGCGGTCCCTGGCGTCATGGCGGCCAGGACCCTTCGGTCCCCCAAGGAAAGGCTGGCTACGTTGTTGACGGCCCCCTTTATGAACTGCGGCGCCAAGCTGCCCGTGTTCGCCCTGCTGATCGCTGCCTTTTTCCCGGCCAACGAAGCCTTGATGATGTTCGGCATCACCCTTTTGGCCTGGATGGGCGCGCTTGTCGCCGCCAAGATTTTGCGCATGACCATTATCCGGGGCGAGTCCACGCCGTTTGTCATGGAACTGCCCCCCTACCGCATGCCCACTTTCAGGGGATTGGCCACCCATACCTGGGAGCGCACCTGGCAGTACATTAAAAAGGCGGGAACCGTGATTCTGGGGATTTCCATCCTGCTGTGGGTAATCATGACCTTTCCCGGACTCCCGGAAAACAAGGCGGCCGAATTCGAGGCCATGCGCGGGCAGGTTTCAGCTGCCTATCCCGAGGCGGCGGCCCTGGAACTGGAAAACGCCGGAGAAGGCGCTGAGTTAAGCGAACAGGCCCAGGCCCTGAGCGGCGCCCTGGCGGCCGTGGACTCCCAGGAAGCCCAGGCGGCTTTGCGCAACTCCGTGGCCGGACGCATAGGCGGCGCCCTGGAGTCCGTGACCCAATGGGCCGGTTTTGACTGGCGCACCAACATCGCGCTGGTGGGCGGCTTTGCAGCCAAGGAAGTGGTGGTGTCGGCCTTGTCCACGGCGTACTCTCTGGGCGAAACCGACCCCGAGGAATACCAGACCCTGTCCCAGACCCTGGCCAAGGATTCTTCCTGGTCCCCGGCCGTGGCCCTGGCGCTCATCGTTTTCACCATGTTTTACGCCCCCTGCTTCGTGACGGTGGTTTGCATCGCAAGGGAAGCGGGGTCCTGGAAATGGGCGGCCTTCTCGGTGATATTCAATACGACTGCGGCGTTCATCCTGGCCGTGGGCGTGTACCAGATGGCAACCCTGCTGGGTTATTAAGGAGGCGGTCATGCAGGAAGTTATCGTGGCAATCATCGTAGCCCTGGCGGCTGGGGCCTTTGTCCGGCGCATTTATAAAAACCTGACTGCGGAAGAAGTTTCGTGCGGCTGCGGAGGCGGGTGCGCCGGATGCGGGCAAAGCCCCGGCTCCTGCGGGAGCCGGGACCTTTTAGCCAATATGCCTGAGGAGTCGAACTCCCAAAAAGACTAATCAGGCCTGAAAAAATTAGTATCTTTCGTAAACCCATGACTTGGTTTTGGGAAACAGGACGTCCGTCATCGGGGCGCTTTGATCCCGGGCCAGATAATCAAATGGCCGGACATGCTGGGCGGCGGGAAAGATGTCAGGCCGTGTGTGCTGCAATTCCCGCCAGGTCCGATGCCCAAGGGCCAGAAGGGGAAATAAATCCTGGTTGAGGCAGAATGTCAGGGGGCATTCCTCCGTTGTCCCCGGCCTGACCTCTTCCAGGACGCCCCGGCTCCAGACCAGATCCGCATTTTCAGCGAACATTTCCAAGCGATACACGCCGGAAAAACCCTTGAAGCAGCTTCCCGCCAGACGCTTTTCCAAGACCGGGGCGATCCCCCTTAGAAAAGCGACCTTGTCCGGAATGCTGATCTGCCACGCGTAGGGGTATCCCTTTTTGGCGCCCATGGCGATGGCCATGTTTCCCGCCGGGGAGTCGTTGTGCAGATCAAACCGGAGGTACGGCTTGTCCCTTTCCCGGGCCAGCTTTTTGGCGAAAACCAGCAAGGCCATGAATGCGTCCGGCGAGATGTCTATGCTGACTTCGCTGACAATCAGCCCGGAGCCGAATCCCTGGCCGGGGACGCGGCAGTAAAATCTTTGCCCGGTTTTTGAATGCTTGGTGATGAAGTAATCCGAACCGTACTCCGTGTTTTTGCTGTGGGTCAGCAGATAGTCCCAGACGGCCCGGTCTCTTTTCACCGAGATGGAGTAATAGCTCCGGTACCGTTCATCCTCTTCCAATAGAAAAGGAATGTCTTCCTTTGCCGCCGGGGCGAAGGTCCAGGGGGAGTCCTCCAATTCATCGGGCATGATATGAAACGGCGCGTCTATGTGGTTATTTAAGGGGACGGAGTAGTAATAGCCGAAGTTATGGTAAAAACCGGGTATGCCCTGGATTACCCCGAGGAGATACCCTTCATCCAGCATGATTTGGCGAAGGGCGTCGTTCAGCCCCCGCATCAGCCCTTTTTTGCGATGCTCGTCAAGGGTCCCAACAAGACCCTGCTCCCCAACCTTTATTGCAACCCCCTCCATCTCCCAGGTCCAGGGAATCAGGACGCAGGCGGCGGCGAGGGCATTGGTATTTTTCTCCCTGGCTAAAAGCCAGTTTTCGGGGGGAAGCCCAGGGGCGTGATGAAATAGAATATCGGCCAGTTCAGCCACGTCTTCTTGCTGAAATACGTCTCTGTACAGAGTTTTAAGTTCGGAGACGTCCAGAGCGGCGTCCCCCCGGCAAATGGTGTAATTTGAGTCCATCAAAAAAAATCTTTCCCGGGAACAAAGATTCTATTCAGGCAGGCGAGCTATTTTTCAATGCCGACCCTGGCTTGCACCCCCTGCTTGTAATAATGCTTGATTTCCCGCATTTCAGTCACCAGGTCCGCCACTTCGATCAGTCTCTCGTGGGCGCCCCGGCCTGTAATAAGCAATTCGGTTGTGGGCGGCCGCATTTCCACGACCTTCATCAGGTCGTCTATGGAGAACAATTCGCAGGTCACGGCCACGTTGCCTTCTTCCAGCACGACCAGATCGTAGTCTCCGGAAACCAAGGCTGCCTTGGCCTCCCTGAGTCCGGCCTGCGCCGTATCAATATCTTCCTGAGCGGGTTTTCCCTTGATAAAACGGCCTAACCCGTACTGCTTTACGGTAATCAGGTCGTCAAAGCGTTTAAGCGCTTTAATTTCACTGTAATCGCCCATTTTGATGAATTGCGCGACGTAAACTTTAAACCCGGCGCCTGCAGCCCGAACACAGAGGCCCAAGGCCGCCGTGGTTTTGCCTTTGCCCTCGCCCGTATAAACCTGCACATATCCGTTTTTCATAAAATATCCTGTATAATTAAAGTGTAACCGCTCCTTAACTGTTTATACATTGCCAATACCATGTTTTTATGGCACGTGTACATAGACCTTTCACCATTCGTCCAAAAACAGACGAGCGCATCCGCAGATCATAAGGAGGTAAAATGGCAGGCTGTCCGGTTTCCGTATTGAAGTGCCAGGATTACTCCCCGGAAAATCTTCGCAAAACCATAATGCAGAGCCTTGAAAACATCGGGTTTGACCCTCAAACCTTCCACGGCGCCAGGGTCGCCTTAAAGCCTAACCTTTTGGTTCCCGCGCCCCCGGAAAAGGCGGTGATCACGCATCATGAGTTTTTTCGAGCCGCGGCGCGGATTGTCAAGGAATACGGTGGTGACCCCGTGCTCATCGAGTCCCCTTCCATCCATTCCACGGATCGCGTGATTAAAAAAACAGCCTACGCCCAGGTCGTCGCCGAAGAGGGCGTGGAAGTCGCCAGCGTGGACAAAACCCGCACGCTGAATTATGCAGGCAGCCGCCGCTACAAACACGTGGATGTCGCCGAAGCCTTTTTCGAAGCCGATATTATAATCAACCTTCCCAAATTCAAAACCCACGGCCTGACCTACGTAACCGGAGCGGTAAAGAACATGTTCGGCGCCATACCCGGCCTGCAAAAGTCGAAGATGCACGTCAAGGCGCCTGCCGCGGACGAGTTTTCTGAATTCCTCCTGGACCTCTACGGCTGCCTTTTGTACGGCTTTGACAAGCCTAAAACCTTCCTGCACCTCATGGACGGAATCATAGTCATGGAAGGGGAGGGGCCGGGCGCTTCGGGCTCCCCGGCGCGCATGGACGCGATTTTGGCCTCCACGGACGCAGTGGCTCTGGATTATGTCGCCACAACCCTGTCCGGCCTGGATGTGGAAAAGGCGCTTATCACCATGCGCGGCTTTGAACGGGGTTTTAACGTTACCTCCCCCGAGGAAGTGCAATGGATCGGCGACCCGAAAGATTCCTTCACTCATAAACCCCTCAGGCCGTCCAGGGGAACCATTCTTTCCAACATGGTCCGGTGGCCCATCACCTCCAAACGGTTCAGAAATCTTTTTATAGACAGGCCGGTCCCAGGCCAGGAAAAGTGCACCCTGTGCTATCAGTGCATGAAGATCTGCCCCGCGGGCGCCATCAGCAAGGCCGGATCCGGGGGGAAGAAGCCTACGTATGACTACAACAAATGCATTCGCTGCTATTGCTGCATGGAGGTTTGCCCCGAGGCCGCCATCGAGAAAGGACGCGGCAGGCTGCAATGGCTTCTCAGAATGTGATTTGAAAAGTTTTTCTCGCCAAAATAAAAAAGGCCGGCCGCCCGAAGGCGAACCGGCCTTTGCCGTCAATTGTTTTTTTAAACTGCAAATGGAGTTGGGCTCGGCAGAGCCTTCCCTGTAGGGGACTCGGACATCCCGTTTTTCCAGGGTTCAACAGACTTTTCTTTCGCCTTGAAAACCTTGGAGGCAGGCCTTTTGGGCGGAGGCGCGGCTCCTACGGAAAGGCTTTTAAGGGGCTGTTTTTTGAAAACCGCCGTAAACCACAGATTCAATCCGCCGTCGGGAGTTTCCTCCACGCCGGTCTTGCCGCCCATGGCCTCCACCAACTGCCTGGCGACTGTCAGGTCCAGAGTCGGACCAACGGGGCACTGGAACCCCTCTTTGTCATCCAAAGGCTTAAACGGCTCTAAAATTTCCAAGGCCTTGTTCAGCCAATCGCCGCCTTTTCCCTTTTTACCCATTTCCTTCATGCTAATACGCAAGGTTATGCGGTCTTCCAAATCCTCCAATAGATCTACATGCACGTTGACATCGCCTTGATTGGAAAATTTCACGGAGGTAGTGATCAACGTCAGCATGATTTGGCGCAGCCTGGTGGAGTCGCCCACCAGCAACGGGGGAACATTGGGATCCCTGGTGCACCGGTAAGAGATCTGCCTTTCCCGGGCTCTCAGCCCCAGGACGTAGTCCACGTCCCTCAGTACATGCTCCAGGTTAAAATTTTTCGGGCGAATCCGGTTTTCCTTAATTTCACCGCTTGTGTACTGGAACAAGGCGTCCGTTGCGGAAATCAGCCTGTCTGTTTGCTCCAGAAGTTCGGCCGCCGTCTCTTTGCACTGCTCGTCCAGGCCGTTTTCAAGCAGTCTCTTCGCCAGACCCATAATCCGGAACAACGGCTTGCGGAGACTGTCGCCTGCTTCCTCAAGGAATTCGCTTTTGCTTTGATCCGTCTGCGCAAGATCCTTGTTTGTTTTTTCCAGTTCCGCCCTCTGCTTGTGCAACGCCATAAAAACATTGATTTTACTTTTCAGAATGTGCGGATTCAAAGGCTTGGAAAGAAAATCCACCGCCCCTGACTCATACCCCTGGGAAATATTTTTTGCATCTGCATGATGAGCCGTCACAAAGATTATGGGAATATGCTTGGTCGCTTCGTCCAGGCTCAACAGGTTGGCGGTCTCAAACCCATTCATCCCCGGCATTTGCACGTCCATGAGGATCACGGAAAAATCGTGCTCTAAAGCCATGGCAAGGGCGTCGTTGCCCGACACAGCCGTGAGAACGTCATAGGCCGGATTTTCCAATAGTTTTTTCAGAGCAAACAGGTTTTGCGGCTTGTCATCAACAACCAGAATGCTCGGCTTGTGTTCACACTGTGATTCCAAACTCATTTTGGCCTCGATTGAAATTTTTTTTCTGAAAAAATGAACTACTGCTTAAGTATGTACATCGGCGCCCAACAGGCCAATCTTGAGTTGTAAATAGGAGAGTGATATTTTCAATTTGTTTGGATAGTATATAAAAACGGTATGTTAACAAAGTTAATCATACCTGAAAAAACTTTTCAAACAATTTTTCAGAGTTTAATTGGCGGGCAAATAGATGCTTCCTGCTAATTTTGGGAAGCGCGAAATTCCGGGATCGAAAACTCCTTCTCCACGGCGTAGGCCTCATATAAATCCTTGCAATAGTTACAGGATCCGCAATCCTTATTGCAATAAGCCAAGGTTTGCCAAAAGTGCCCGGGCAGGTCCTGATTGGGAATATGGACTCTTTCTCCAAGCCATTCCATGGAGTCCGTCAATTCCAAAAGGTTGCCCTCATAGGTTTTGCTAAGATAAGCGCCAAGGACCATGGCGGGAAAAGCTGCATCCCCTTTGTTGCGGCCGCACAGCTTGATAACGTCCGCCGTCTGCTCATAGCGGTCGGCGTCCTCGGGCCGGATCAGAGGCGAGGAGAATATATGGTGGGGATGTTCATTCAGATGCCTCATGCAGCCCAGTTTTTTGTTGATGGAGTGGGTGTTGTCAGGATGCAGGTCCATGTTGCAGAACGCAATGAGAGCGTCGTGAGCCGGTTTAAAGGGGCACTGATACAAGCATCCTTCATTGGCCAGCAGTTCAATCAGCATTTCCGGGTATTTCTCCCTGATTTGAGCGGAAACTTTTTTCAGCTTGGTCATGTTCCGGTTAAGGGCGCGGTCCAGGACGATTTTTTGCGGGGCTTTGAATTGGGTCATGCCGATTTCGGAAATCAGCACGCGGATTTTTTCCAGGGAGTCCGGCGAGAAGTTGACGCTGGGAACAGCCTCCAGTTGGGAGCAAAGCTCCGGGGCGGCGTCGGACAGCGCCTGAAGCTGATAAAAATCCCCGAAAACCACCCCGTCCAGGCAATTGCTATCCAATAGCGCCTGAAGCGCTTCCACAACTCCGGCGCATGACTGAGCATCAAAATACCAGCCGGGATGATTGAATCGGGAGTTCAGCAGAGCGAATTTTTTCACGCCCGGAACCCGTGACAGCAAGGCTGCCAGTTCTTCGGCCTTCCGGGTTTCAAACCTGGCCCTGGCGTCCAGGGCCTTGGGAGAATACAGGCTGAAATACAGTGAATAAATACGCGTCGCGTTTTCACGGAGAAAATCCGCGTATGATTCCTCGGGTGCAAAAGGCACGTCAAATTGCAGCATAGGGCGCCTCCCTTCCTTGGGTTTGAACAAAATTTTGAGATAGGATATCACCATTTTATGCTGGATATCAACCCGGGAAAAAACTTGACCGGGCGTATAATTATTGTTAAGGCTATTTATAGTCACTAGTATGCCGTCCACGAACGGCGCTTTGTCCGCCCTCACAACGATTTTGTCACTTTTTTAAGATCCAAAAAAAAATCCACGGCGTATGCCCGGCTCGGCCGCGCCGTTCCGTTCGCCTGGACTCATCTGTTTTTCCGCTTCATAAGTAAAGGGGGGAGTTATGAAATCAATCAAGGGAGAAAATCCGCGTGTTGGGAGCATATTTGTCCTGGCGCTGTTTGCGCTGAGTCTGTTCGCCTGCTCCAGCAGCGATTCAGGCTACACGGAAGCCGTGAAGGATGCGGTTGATAAGGGCGTGGCGGCGATAACCGGAGCCGTTGGCGGGACCATTATTGTGGCTGTCGCGGATAACGAAATCGTCGCACAATACGACACGGCCGGGCAGGAGCCAGACCTGGACCTGGACGGTGATGGGGTCAAGGAAGCCTATTCTTTCAATTTGCAGGGCATTCCCGTGGGCGTGGACGTCCAGGTTTTTATCATCGAGGACGGGTGGATTTTCCCTGTGTATTTTGCCGACGGCTCGGGCGGGACGACCAACCTGTTTTCCCTGGGAAGCCAGGCGGACGTGGATTTCGGCTATATTGATCCCAACAATGAGGACGCCAAGGGCATTGCGCTTGCCGCCAATAACATCGTCGGCGACACTCCCTCCTTGTCCCCTGGAATCAAGGACGCCTCCATTCCTGAAGTGCTCTACAAAGCAGAAATTCTGGGCCTGAGCCTGAAAGAGCTTGTAGCGCAGGGTCTTGACGCCCTTAAGGAAGGCTGGATGTGCCGCGCCAAATGCTATTTTGAGGCTGCTGCTGCCTTGGAGCCGGGAGACGACAAAGAGGCCTGGGACGCTGCAAATTTTTTCCTGGCCGGAACCCGCGTGGTGTATTTATGGCACGACATGTCAGACAGCTACACGCCCGGCGGCGAACTGGACAACTTTGGGGAAATCCTGGACCGGTTCGGGTTTGAGTTTGAAAACGAAGCCCGTACGAATTTTTTAGCCATAGCGCCATACGACATTTACGACATGCCCCAGGACTGCCCCACCGGCGCCGAATTGCAGGATTTCTTTTATAATAAGGTCAGGCCCGAAGTGGAGGCCGCCATTTCCAACTGCGCGGTGATAAGCGACGCGTTCGCCGTGGACTGGACGGTTCCCTATTTCGAGGAGCAGGTGCACTCCGACTATGCGGACGTCAAATACCTCAAAGCAATGCTGGAGTTGGGGCTGGCAGCCATCCAGGCGCAATACCACTACAACATGGACGCCGATTTCGACGCTATGATGCGCGGCGAGCAAACCATGCAGGACCTGTTTGAAAACGGGTTCCTGACCCCGGCGCAGCATTGGGACCTGCGCAAGTGGACCAACGTCTCCATGACGCTCATGACGGACAGCCGGGACAGCCTGTTCGCCGCCCTGAACGACTTCTGGGAGGGCGTTGGCTGCATGTCCCAGCGCGAGGGGGATTACACTTATTTCGAAGACCTGCTGGACCTGCCAAGCGACTTCACCAATACTGCGTTAAACCAGTCCATTCCCTGGCCGTTTGATCTGCCGGACTCCCTGGGTTATGAGTTCACCTTAACGGAGCTTTTAAACGCGTTGACCAATGAAATGTTGGATGAGGGCGTTGACCTGGGCCTGATTTACACGATCCTGGAGCTCATGGGCGTGGAGACCGGCAGCCTGCCCGCGCTGGAAAACGCCAGGGTGAATCCTTTTGTCCTGTGGGATTACGGCGGAGTGGATTTTAACGCGGTGCTTCCCGAATTTGAAGGCAACAGGGTTGTGGGCCTGTTCAACGACGGCTCCATTGAAGGGCTTTTCGGAGGCTCGGTGGGTGACATCCCGCTGGCGGCCTGGGTGAATATGGACATCAACCAGGACGGCGCGGTGGACCTCGCTCAATGGCTGGACCCGGTGGACTTTCTGCCGATTCTTTACGAAGATCTGGTTGTGGAAGACCTCTACGGCCTGGGTGATTTGCTTGGCTTTGATCCTGAGGAGCTGCTGGACATTCTGCCCTTTTTCCTGGATGACTCCCTTGTGAGCTTTGCGCCCGCCCTGATTGAGTCGATCCTTTATGATTACGTGCCGGAGCAGATTGGAATCTTTTTTGAGGATCATTTAAATGACGATCTGCAATACTCCTTGGAGCGCTTTCTGCCTCTTGAGGTGGGGATTCCGGTTGTGGAGTTTTTTGTGGATCGGGCGGCCCAGTTCTGTAATCAGCCGGAAAGCTGACAGACAGCCTGATTTGTTACTCAACGGGGGACGCTCGCCAGGCGGGCGCCCCTCGTTTTTTGTTATTTCACCAAACCGCCCGATGGAACTCCGTGAGGCCGCGAATCCCTTCAAACTCCACCAGCTCCCCGCCCTTGGGATGCAGCTTGCCGGAAAAGGTTCCGAACAACTGGTTGAAGTTGGACTTTATCAAAAAGGCGTTGATGCGCTCTCCCCTGTCCGCCTGAGGGACGAAATGTAGATCCACGGTTCCGTCTTCGTCCCAGATGCGCCAGGGCTGGTAAAGATCCGTCTGGTTGAAGTCGTAAATGCAGCGTGCGACCCGGGTGCGCTCTTTGCCGACCCAAAAGGCGTTTTCGCTGAAAAAGGATTCATTGGTGAGCGCGGCGAAATTGGCGCCGACTATTTCCTCGTCCCCGCCGGGCAGGGGGCTTGAAAAAGCCGCCCAATACCAATTGGTTTCCCGCCTTAAATATCCGCCGGACCAGTCGTACAGCAGGGTGGGCGCCGGGCCTGGATCCAGCTTGTTGCCGTCCAGGGAAATCTCCAGGGTGTCGGGAACAATGGGCGAGCATTTTTCCGTAAAGGTCCATCGGTATGGATCGGAAGGATTTAAAACGCGTAAAGGCTGGTACTGCTCCAGACCGTAGGGGGCGGTCAGGGAGATTTCCAGTCGGCCGTCCAGACAGGCCTGAAGCGCCAGGGTGTTGCGCGAGTGGGATTTGACGAAAACCAACCTGTCTTTGGCCGTGCTGTAATTAATGGAATACTCGTCCGGGTTTACGGGAAAGATCAGCTTGCCCTTGCCCGGCCCCTTTTTGTCCATTTCAAACAGCATGCCCTGATTGTAATCGTAAACATAAGCAAAAACCAGGTGCATGTACCCCAGCCTGACCGCAGCCAGGCCCACAAAATAGTCTCCTGCATTTATGCCGATATAATTGAACATGTGCAGGGCCAGGTATTTGCGAATTCCCTTGATTTCCTTCCCAAAGAAATTCATCAACCTGAAATCTTTGTAATTAAAATCAACAAGCTCGTCGTAAACGCCGTAATTTACTTTATTATTCGGCCCGATTATGCGCTTCATCGTTCCCTCCTGCATATTTCGGCGGGCGTCCCTTTAATCAGACGCCTCATCATCATATAAACGCTTGCTCATCACCACAACAGGATCTGATTGATAGCCTATATTTCTATAAAAATCCAAAACCAGCGTATTGCTTTTCCTGACCATCAGGTCGATCTTGGGGCAGCCTGAGTCCAAGAGCGCTTTTTCCGCATGGCGCATGATCCTTGCGCCCAAACCTTTTCCTTGCAAGGATGGGGCCACGGCAAGATAATAAATCCATCCTCTGTGTCCGTCAAAGCCCGCCATGCAGGATGCGACGATTTTTCCCTGGTGTTCGCCCACGAAAAAAAGCTCCGGGCTGTCCGCCGTCTTCCTTTGGATGTCCCTATAAGGATTGTTTGCAGCCGTGGTAAGGCCGCATTCTTTCCAAAGCGCCACGACCTGATCCAGATCCGATGTTTGATATCGTCTGAGTTCCATAGGCCGGGAGTTTAGCACAAAGGCGGCCTTACAGAAAGGATTTCAGGCTTTAGAAAACGGAAAAATTGAAGCAGGTTAACAGCTAATGCAGGGGAATGGCAAAGGGGAGCGGGCGGCCCCGCAATAAATGCGGGGCTACTTAATAACTCGTACAAGATCGGAGGCGGGAACCAGCCTCACCTCCGCATCCACGGCGGGCAAACGGGCCGCAAGCACCTTATAGGTCACCTTATAGGGGTGCCCGATGCCAATGGCCTGGCCGCGTTTTTTCGCCACGCTGACCAGGAGCTTGAGCTGCTTTTCCACAAAGGCTTCCGTCCTCACATGGTCCAGAAAAACGTCCCGTTGGGCGAAAGGAAGCTGGAAAAGCCGCGCCGAAGGCCCGCACACGCTATGGCGGGTGGTCCTGGAGTCCACAAAAAACAGGCCCTGTTTTTTCAGGACCGTGAATATGGGATACAAAGCGCCGGATTCCATGGTCAGCCGGGAGCCCATGTGATTGTTCACGCCTGCGATGTAAGGCACCGCAGCCAGATCCTCCTTAAGGATATCCATCATGGTATCCGTAGTCATGGAGGCCAGCAAAGTACCGGGGCCCGGATCCACCTCCGGGTATTGCATGGGCTCCATGGGCAGATGGAGCAATACCTGTCGGCCTTTGTCATGCGCCAGATTGGCGATTTCAATCTGATCCGGGCTGTGAGGCAGGATGGAGTAGGTTAGGACGTAAGGCAGATCCAGAAATTTGTGCTGAATGCCGTTGCCGTAGCCCATGTCGTCTATGATGATGGCGACCCGAGGCCTGTCATCCGCGAGTTCCACGGGCGGCTCTTCGGGAACCTCCGGCTCGTGGTCGGGAATCTCCTCAATATGCTTGTCGTCGAAAATTTCGTAAACAGGCTTTTTGATTGGCGCCTTTTCCACTGGCGCCGCCGGAGCCGGTTGGGGCTTGGCGGCCGCGGGTTTAGGCGGCTCAGCAGGCCGGGGCGCCTTGGCGCCGGTCTTGGCCGCTTGAGACTGGGCCGCTTCCTCCAAAGCCGGAGCGTAGCGGTTCGCCATGTAAGCCACGGCGCCGGCGGCGGCTATAACCAGGATAATTGCGACAGCCAGCTTGATTAAGACGTTTTTACCGTTCTGAGGCTTTTTCTTGGTTTTCTTTTTAGCTCCGCCCTTTTTGGGCGGAGCTTTTTTGGTTGGACTCTTTTTCTGCACCATCTATTTTTCCAAACCCGATAACAAACTGTACCCTTTAAGTATGTCGAGCGCTCTTTTAATCTGATGATCCTTCAATAGTTGGTCAACATCCAGATAGCCGAATATCTTGGTGGGATCTTGCTCCGGCCCCACAGGCTCCCCTGTCTTTACCTCTTCTTTCGGAGTTTCGGAAGGAATATCCAACTCCTGCTCCTGGTCATCTGCGGTTTCCTCCTGGCCTTGCTCCTCTTCGCCTGCGTCCGACTCAGCGTCCAGGTGGTTTTTAAGATCCTTTTCCTTCAGATAGACGAATTCAGAATTTTCTTCATCGTCTTTGTCATCTTTCTTTTTCTTGTCAAACCCGGCCTTGACAATGATGTCCGGAACAATGCCCTCGGCCTGGATGGAACGGCCGCTGGGAGTATAGTAACGGGCGATGGTCAGCTTCAAGGCGTATCCGTCGCGCAAAGGCTCGACAGTTTGGACGGAGCCTTTGCCAAAAGAGGTGGTTCCAAGCAGCACTGCTCTTCTGTGATCCTGCAGAGCTCCGGCCACAATCTCCGATGCGCTGGCCGAGCCTCCGTTGATCAAAACCACCATGGGGCATTTGACGTCCCTGCGGCTAGGGCTTGCATGGTACTCCTGGCTCGAGGTGGCGCGTCTGCCTTTATGAGAAACTATGACCCCTTTACTTAAAAATACGTCGGAAACGGAAATCGCCTGATGCAAGAGGCCGCCCGGATTGTTTCTGAGGTCCAGAATCAAACCGCTGAGTTCCTGTTCGTCCTGCCTGAGCCCTTCTATGGCTTCCAAAAGATCGGTCTCGGTGGATTCCGTGAAATTGGTTATGCGCACATATCCGAAATGGGGCGCCAAAGAGGTTTCATGGACGCTTGCAACCTCAATGATATCCCTTAATATTTTGTAATCTTTGGCTTTTTTCATGCCCTTGCGGTAGATGGACAAGGTCACGTAGGTGCCTTTTTCCCCCCGCATTTTTTTGACGGCCTCGGTCAGCTTCATATCCAGCGTGGACTCTCCGTCCACCGCCACAATCACGTCGCCGGCCTGGATGCCGGCCCTGAAACCCGGAGTTCCCATGATGGGAGCTATTACGGTGACGTATCCGTCCTTCATGGAAATTTGAATTCCAATGCCGCCGAATTCCCCTTTGGTGCTTTCCTTAAGGTCCTTGTACGATTCAGGGGGCATGAATTCGCTATGAGGATCCAGCGTCTGCACCATTCCCTGGATGGCGCCGGAGATCAAGTCCTCGGTCTTGACTTCGTCCACGTAATTGTTCTCGATGATTTCAATCACCTGAGAAAAAAGTTTGAGGTTTTTGTATGCCTCCTCATCCGCTTGCGCCGTTTGGACCGAAAAGACGGCGGCGAGCAGGAGGGAACAAAATAGGGTGAAAAAGGCTGCATAACCTGTTTTGTGGAATCTTTTGGTAAAAGTCATCAATTTTCCTTTCTCAACCACTCAGCGGGGTCAAGCGGCGTTGAATGATGTCTGATTTCAAAATATAAGCCCGGACCTGAAAAAGAGCCCGAGTCTCCAACGGTGCCTATTACCTCCCCGGTTTCCACTGTTTGCCCTTTTTCCTTAAAAAGGTCTTCAGCATGGGCGCAAACCGAAAAATAGGCTTCTCCGTGGTCAATAATTATCATGTTGCCATACCCTTTGAACCAACCTGAGTAGACGACCTTGCCGTCATGGATGGCGTGAAAGGGCTCCCCGATTTCCGAGGCGATATCCACGCCGCTTCGGAATTGGGTGGCCTTGAACTGTGGATCTTTATGGGCGCCAAAGGCGGCCATGATTTTGCCTCCGGGAATCGGCAGGCCCATTTTTCCCTTGAGCGAAGCAAAGGAACTGGATGGCGCCTTGGATGATTTGGGAGGCGGCTTGACCGACGGTTTGATGCGGTTGATGGTCTTGCTCAACTCCTTGGCCGCCTGCTCCAGAGATCTTAGCGCAGCCTGGGCAAGGCCCTTTTCTTTGCTGACCCGGGCTAACAACTTCTTTTTTTCCGCCCTTTGACTTTTTAGCTCAGCAAGCTCCCGATCCAACTCCTTTTCCAGCCTGGCCTGCTCGTCCCGGTTGTTCTCCAGGCTGTCCGTCAAAGTCTTAAGCCGGTTTTTGTCCTGGTTCAGATCCTCCCAAACCTGGTTGTCAAAGGCGATGATCCGTTTCAGGGCGTCCTGCCTGATCGACGCGTCAAAGACCGAGTTGGACCCCAGAATGACCGAAGCGGTTCCGGTCTGGGTCAGTTTATAATACTCAGCCAGCCGCCTTGCGGCGTAATCCTCTGCCTCTTTCACCCTTTGTGTTACCTGTTCCAGGTCGCTTTTGGCAAGGGCTATTTCTTCTCCGGTCTTTTGCAAATCCTTTTTTAATTGCGAAGCGCGCTTTTGCGCGCTTGCCACGGATTTATCCGCTTTTTCCAGTTCAGCAAGCATCTTACGATGCGTCACTTCCAGATTCTTGATTTTCTCCTGGGTTTCTCCAATCTGCTCCTGGATTTTTTCCTTCTTGCCGTCGCCGGCCCAAGCCGGCTGTTGCAGACTCGTCGCCGTCAGCGCCAGGCAGACTAAAACCAGAATTTTTTTTCCCATTGAAAAAGGCAAAATCAATCCTTAGTAAATTGGGCGAAGGAAAGATGGCATCCGGCGGCGCCGACGCCTACGGACAGAAGCAGCCCCAATATGCAGTATTTTATGGGGATGAATTGAAACTCAAACCTGCCTAACAATTCCTGAGCGGGGGCGCCCGCAACAATAATGAAAAAGACCAAAGCCAATAGGCCCAAGGCGGCCAGCCCGCCAAGCAGGCCTTGAATCATGCCTTGTATGTAAAAAGACGCACGAATAAACCCGTTGGTTGCGCCTACCAGTTCCATGATTTTTATTTCATCCCGCCTGTTGTACAAGACCAGCCTGATGGTGTTGGCTGTGATGGACAAGGCCGCGACCATCAGCAAAAAGCCTATGGCTATGGCCGCCGCGCGGGACAGTTCTGCGACCATAGAGAATTTCTCCAGCCAGGCCTGGCCGAAATTTACTTCGTCCACGCCCGCAATTTTTTTGATTGTCGCGGCGGTCATCTTCACGCCTTGCCATCCTCCTTCTCCTGGGGAGGCGACAACCTCAAACGCGTCGGGCAGGGGGTTGTCCGAAAGATCGTCCAGCAGGCCCGCCTGATTGTCCATGGACGTGCGCAGCCTTTCAAGGGCCTGGTCTTTGCTGACGAACTCCGCGGATTTCACCCGGTTGGTTTTTTCAATGGCCTGTTGAATGGGGCCCAACTCAGGCGCCGTCAATCCCGATTTGAGATAAACCATCATGCGCACATTGTCCTGCTGCGCGGTCATCAGCTGGGAGACGTTGATGAACACCAGGGCGAAAACCCCAGTAAGTAAAAAGATAAGCGTGATCGTGGAAATAGCCAGCCCATGGAGCACTTTGGCCCCCCTGATATCGTCTAACGCCTGCTTGAAATAGTACATAGGCTGCATGGTTATAACCCCAGATCCACTACGCGACCCTGCTTCAGGGTGACTATGCGGCGCCGCGTACTGTGCAGCAACGCCTCGTCATGGGTCGCCACCATCACAGTCGCCCCCCGGGCGTGAATGCCGAACAGCAGCTCCATAATGACTCTGGCGCTCTCTGCATCCAGGCTGCCGGTGGGTTCATCCGCCAGGACGATGTCCGGATCTCCGCAAATGGCCCGGGCCACCGCCACCCGTTGCTGCTCGCCGCCGGACAGGCTTTGGGGAAAGGCGCCCGCCTTGTGCTCCATATCCACGGTGCGGAGCAGGTAGCCGACTTTTCGCTTGATCTGCTTGGCGCTGGCGCCGGCCACTTCCATGACCAGGGCGATGTTGTCAAACACAGTGCGGGTGGGGATGAGCTTGTAATCCTGAAAGACCACGCCTATATTGCGCCTCAGGAAAGGCAGGCGTTTTTTGGGAAGCCGGGAGAGGTTCATGCCTTTGAGCAGAACCTGTCCCTCGGAAATCGTATCGGCCAGATATAAAAGTTTTAGCAAGGTGCTTTTTCCGGCCCCGCTGGGACCGGTAAGAAACAGAAACTCATTAGCCTCCACGTCCAGGCTCACGTCATCCAGGGCGAGTTGGGCGCCATACCGCTTGGTGACATGAAACATCCGAATGATGGCGTTTTTATTTTCCAGCTCCGGGTATTGGTTGTCCATACCTTATCAATGGTGGCCTTGCAATAATCAATACTGAGATTGTTCGGCCGGTTAGAATCATTCTGTGATTGACCCGGAAAAAGGGTCTTGATATGTTCAATCCAAGGTCCGGGGAGTGCCCTAGTCGGTTTTTCCCGGGTCAGGACCCCCACTGAATTCCCGATTAGAAAGGGCTTCTTCCAGTTCGGTGGGGGTTCAATTTATAGTATCTAATGCATTTAAAAGCAACCTTTTCTTTAAGAGGAAAACCCTTAAATGAAACAAGAACTTATTGATTTTCTTTGTAAAAAGTCCGTAAATTTTTCTGACGAGCCTTCTTTCAAACTGGTGTCCGGCCGGCTGAGCCGGTTTTACGTCAATTGCAAGCCCACCATTCTTCATCCCCGTGGAATGTACCTTGTGGGACATTTGGTCATGGAAGCCGTGAAAGAGGCCAAGTTGGACGGCATCGGAGGCCTGACTTTCGGAGCCGATCCCGTGGCCATGGCCGCCGCCTTCGCCTCGGAGCTTATGGGCTGCCCCATCAAGGCGTTTTCCATCCGCAAGGAACCCAAAGACCACGGCATTATCAAGTGGGTGGAAGGCGACATGCAGGAAGGGGAGCGCGTGGCCGTGGTGGACGACGTGGTGACTACCGGCGGCTCCACCATCAAGGCCATTGAGCGGGCCCGCTCCCAGGGCCTGGAAGTGGCCAAGGCCGTTATCCTGGTGGATCGTCAGGAAGGCGGACTGGAAAACGTGGCCAAACTGGTCCCGGACGCCAGCGCTATCGTGACCCGTGCGGAATTGCTCGAAGCCTGGAACAAACTCAATAAATAAGACGAGCCTGAAAGCCAGCCGTGCCTTCCAAAGATAAAATCGTGGTCATTGCAGGCCCGACCGGAGTGGGAAAAAGCGCCTCCACCCTTCCTCTCGCCAGGGAGTTTGGAGGCGAAATTATCAGCGCCGACGCCGTATCGGTATACCGATGCCTGGACATCGGCGCCGCCAAACCGGGAATGGAGGACCGCCGGCTGGTTCCCCACCACATGATCGACGTGGTGGATCCGGACGAGGATTTTGACGCTAACATCTTCGCCGCCCAGGCCCGGGCAATCGCCCAATCTCTCCATGAATCAGGCAAACGGGTCTTTGTGGACGGCGGGACCGGCTTTTACATTAAAGCCCTTCTTCACGGCCTGTTCACCCAAGGCCGGTCCGATCCCGAACTCAGGGAATCCCTAAGACGGGAAGCCGCTCAACTGGGCTCCCACGCCCTGCACGACCGCCTGAAGGAACTGGATCCCCCATCTGCTAAGCGCATTCACCCCAACGACGCTTATCGCATTACACGCGCCCTGGAAATCTGCATCCTGACGGGAAAGCCAGCCTCGGCCCAACAGGCCGCCCACGGTTTTGAAGAATCGCCCTACGACGTGCTTTTTTTCTGCCTGCACAGGGAGCGGGAAATCCTTTACCAGCGCACGGACCAACGGGTGGACCAAATGCTGGCCATGGGGCTGGAACAGGAGGTCCGGGGCCTGTTAAAAAACGGCTACGGCCCGGAATTGAAATCCATGCAATCCATCGGATACAGACACATGTGCCAATATATAACCGGGGCGCTGAATTACGAGGACGCCGTCACTCTCATGAAAAGGGACACCCGTCGCCTGGCCAAAAGGCAGATGACCTGGTTTAAGGCCTACCCGGAAATACGATGGATGGCGCCTGACGAGACGGAGGCAATGCGCCGGGAGATCTCTCTGTTTCTGGAATGAGGGTGTATTCAGATTTTATAAAATAACCGACCGTCATTTTTCAATATTTTCCTTTCGTGTAAATTATTCGATTTTAATCAAATCAAATTAAGTGGTTATGCCCGTTAAGCATGGATTAGAAATCTGTTAGCCTTTTTTTCTTGACAAGGAAAAACTCATCAGTTAAAAATGAATCCACCCTCAGTTGAGGGAATTTCTCTCGTGAGGTTGATACAGTGGAGCCCAAGCAAAAAAATGGCAAGCACGAACAGATTATGTCGGCAGCCATAAAAGTATTTGCAGAAAAAGGGTATTTTCAATCAACCATCGCGCAGATCGCCCGGGCTGCCGGGGTTGCTGACGGAACCATATATCTTTATTTCAAGAACAAGGAAGATATCATGGCGCAATTCGTCAACCAGCAGTCCAAGAAGTTCTTTGACACCTTTACGTCCATGTTCGAAGGCAAGCAAAGCGCCATTGAAAGGCTGAAGGCCTTAATCAGGCTTCACTTTCAGGTATCCCAGGAAGACCGGTATGTAGCCCTGGTCTACCAGGTGGAAATGCGGCGGAGCGACCGCCTTATGAAAGAGGACATAAAGGACGCCTTGAGGATGTACCACGATTTGGTGGGCCAGATCGTGGAGGAAGGCCAGCAAGAGGGCGCGATTCGGCACGACGTGCAGATTGGCCTGGTCAAGCGCATGATTTTCGCCACCGTGGATGAGGTGATCACATCATGGGTTATGGCCGGCGGAAAATACGATCTGGAGCCCTTGGCCGAGCCTCTGGCGAATTTATTATTGCAAGGCATCCAGGCAACGCCTACCGCGTGATGTTTAAACGCGGTGGACGGCGGGCCTGACGGGTTTGGCAGCTTTCTTCCCCCCCAGAAAGATTTCGCTGCCAAGCCCCTGGTTTCACGGTCCAGCCCATAGAAGTACAAACCGGCTGACGACCGTTCTATATAATAGCCCGCTCCGAACTTTGTTCGGGGCGGGCTTGTTGATTTTGGGGCGTTCTAACCTCTTTTCGCCATTTCTTCGGCGCGAAGGTCTTTGCGGAGGATTTTTCCTACATTGGTTTTGGGGAGTTCCGTGCGGAATTCGATTTCCACAGGCCATTTGTACTTGGCCAGCCTGTCCTTGACGAAGTCCAGCATTTCTTTTTCCGTGGCTTTCACGCCTTCTTTCAGCACGATGAAAACCTTGGCCGCTTCGCCCCTTGATGGGTGGGGGATGCCCACGGTGCAGACTTCCTGCACCTTGTCGTTCAGGTAATAAACCTCGTCAATGTCGCGAGGGTACACATTGTATCCGCCGGAAAGGATCATGTCCTTTTTGCGGTCTACAATGTAAAAATAGCCGTCATCATCCATTTTGGCGATGTCCCCGGTATACAGCCATCCGTCCCGGATGGTTTCTGCCGTATCGTCCATGCGGTTCCAGTAGCCCTTCATCACCTGGGGGCCGCGGATGATCAGCTCGCCGCTCTCGCCCTGGGGCAGTTCATTGTCTCCCGTTTCCAGATCCACGATTTTGGCGTCGGTGTTGGGGATTGGAATGCCGATGCTGCCGGGCTTGCGGGTTCCCCGAAGCGGGTTGATATGGGTCACCGGGCTGGATTCCGTCATGCCGAAGCCTTCCACGATGGTGGCGCCGGTGATTTTTTCGAATTCCTTGATCACTTCCACGGGCAAGGGGGCGCTGCCCGAAAAGCACGCCGAGATGCTGGTCAGGTCCGTGGTTTTGATCCTGGGGTCGGACAGCATGCCGATGTACATGGTGGGCACCAAAGGCGCAAAGGTCGGCTTGAACTTGCTGATGGCGTCCAGCAGCGGCTCCGCCTGGGGCTTGGGCACCAGAACATTGGTCCAGCCCTGGCAGGCGGCCATGTTCATGGACGTGGTCAGGCCGAAAACATGGAAAAAGGGCAGGGCGCCCAGCATGACTTCCTTGCCGCGGTCAAAGCCGTTAAACCAGGCTCTTACCTGCTGGAACTGGCGGCTCAGGTTGCCGTGGGTCAGCATAACGCCTTTGGAAACGCCCGTGGTCCCGCCGGTGTATTGGAACATGGCCAGGTCATCCAAGTCCAAATCAGCTTGGACGGATGCGGGGGACGACCCGGAAATCAATTCCTTCCACTTGTAAACGTCCGAAGCCTGCTTGACGTCTGCTGCCAGGCCTTTTTTCTTTCCGATTAAAGGGAACAAAAGATTTTTCGGGAAGGGCAGGTAATCGCCCATGGACGTGTATACAATCTGGCGGACGCGCGTCATGGGCCGAAGGTCGATCATGCGGTTGGCCAAAAGGTCCAGGGTGATGAGGGCCTTGGCCCCGGAGTCGTTGAACTGGTGCGACAACTCCCGGTCGGAATACAGGGGGTTGTTCATGACCACCACGCCGCCGATTTTCAGGATAGCGTAATAAGCCGCCACGCAAGGGATGGAGTTGGGCAGCAAAATGGCGACGGCGTCCCCTTTTTCAATGCCAAACCCGCTCAAGGCCGAGGCGAAGCGATCCACCATGTCCTTGAGTCCGGCGAAACTAAGTTTGTACCCCTGAAAAACCAGAGCCGCGTTGTTGGGAAAGTCGCTAAAAGACTGGCCCAGATAATCCAGAATGGTCCGGTTCTCAAATTTGAGTTCCGGAACCACTTCAGGCTCGTAGTGTTTAGTCCAAGGCTTTGGACTGTCATTATTTAAAGGCATTGCGTTCTCCTTGGTTCGTAGTTATTCTGCATCTTTTGCAGCCAATACCATGGCATACACTTTTTTTTTCTCAATTCCAAATTGTTTCGCTAGTTTCGCCGAAAGTTTAGAGGCTGAAAGCTCGCCCTTGGCGACTTCCGCTTTAATTACGTTTTCCAAGGAGCCAAAGTCCGGAGTTTGGTCTTCAGACCCGCCCACGATCAACGTGCACTCGCCTTTAACTCCTTCTCGGGAGTTCAATTCCTTTGCTATCTCGGAAAGGGCGCCGCGCAAAAATTCTTCGTGGATTTTAGTGATTTCCCTGGCGAGAACCGCCTTCCTGTCCCCCAAAACCTCCGTCATTCCCTCTATGACTTTCAAAACCCTCTTGGGAGACTCATAAAAAATCAGAGTGGCCTGGACGTCTTTAACGCTTTCCAGCGCTTCCCTTAGCTTCCCCTTCTTTTTGGGCAAAAATCCGCAGAACATAAACCGGTCCGTAGGCAGGCCGGCCCCGCATAAACCGGCGATGGCCGCGCAGGCTCCGGGAATGGGAACCGCCTCCAGGCCTTGTTCCACCGCCATGGATACCAACCGGAATCCCGGGTCGGAAACCAGCGGGGCGCCGCCGTCCGAGACCAAAGCCACATTTTGACCCTGCTGCATTTGGTCAATCAAGCCTTTGGCGGCCTCCTGCTCGTTGTGCTCGTGGCAGGCGACCAGTTTTTTTTTGATATTGTAATGGTTCAGCAGCTTGAGCGTTTGGCGCGTATCCTCCGCAGCAATAATGTCCACTTCCCCAAGGGTTCTGATGGCCCTGTAGGTGATATCCTCCAGGTTGCCTATAGGAGTGGACACAATATACAGCTTTCCGGAATTCAAGTCATGGGTATGCGAGTTCAAAGGCATTTTGAATTATCTCTATTTTGGGATCTTCTCCGTCAGATAAAATTGACACCACATCAAACCGAGCCGGTTGGTCAAGTTTTCGATTTTTTTTCAAATACTCCAGGGCGACCATGGAAATTTTGCGCTGCTTTTTGGGCGTGACGGCGCTTTTGGGATGGCCGAAAGCTGTGCTGGTCCGGGTTTTGACCTCCACAAAAGCCAATACCTTTTTGTGCCTGGCAATGATGTCGATTTCGCCTAAGGCGCAACGGTAATTGGTTTCCAGAATTTTGTAGCCTTGCTTTTTCAGGAATCGGGCCGCCAGTTCTTCCCCCCGGCTGCCGCGGGCTTTATGGTCGGACTTCATGAGGCTTCCAAAGGCGAATCGCCCACGCCTCGAAAGGAAAATCGGTGGATGGAGCAGGGGCCGTTAAGGGAGATTGCCTCTCGATGCGCCTTGGTGCCGTAGCCCTTATGCTTGGCAAAGCCGAAAGCAGGAAACTCCTGGTCATAGCGTTCCATGAGTCTGTCCCGCGTAACTTTAGCGACAATAGATGCCGCGGCAATGGAAATAGAAAGGGAATCCCCATGTTTTATAGGGGTTTGCGGCAAAAAACTCTTGATGCTGAAAGGCCCGTCAATGAGCAGATAGTCCGGCGCGGGCTCCAGATTTTCCACGCTGACCAGCATGCTGAGCAGAGAGGCCTGGAGAATATTAATCCGGTCTATCTCAACCGGATCGATGATGCCAATTCCTATGCCGATGGCCTGTTCATAAATGCTTTCGAACAAGGCGTCGCGCTTTTTGGGAGTCAGTTTTTTGGAGTCGTCCACCCCGGGTAGGTCGGCGTTGCCCGGCAACACCACTGCGGCGGAAACCACCGGGCCGGCCAAAGGCCCACGTCCGGCTTCGTCCACTCCGGCAATGCGAGTGTAGCCTTTCTTGTGAGCCTCGTTTTCAAAAGACCAAGGGTCTTTCATGGCGTCCCGATCCAGGAGATTAAAAGTAGCTAACCAAAAAAACGCCCGATGGGGCATGCCTGCGCGCGATTTCTCCCAAACAAAGACTCGCCCGGGCCGGCGGCGGAATTCCAGCCGGCCCTTCGGCGACCTGCATAAAACTAGAAGCGCTTTTCTTTGATTCTGGCAGCTTTGCCGCGAAGTTTGCGCAGGTAGTACAGCTTGGCCCTGCGGACCTTGCCGCGGCTGACCACTTCAATGTGGTCGATGCTGGGAGAATGGGCATGGAAAACCCTTTCTACGCCCACGCCGTAAGACACTTTGCGCACGGTGAAGGTGGCGTTGGTGGTGCCGCTTTTCTTGGCGATGACCACGCCTTTGAACGCCTGGAGGCGCTCTTTGGTGCCTTCGATGATTCTAACGTGCACGTTGACAGTGTCGCCCGCCTCAAATTGGGGCAGGTCGTAACGCATTTGCTCTTGTTCGATCTGTTTGATTACATCCATTGGTTGTCGTGCTCCTGATAGCCGTATAATATCCTCAGGGTTTTGGCCCGAGGTAAAGGGTTATCACTCTGGTTTAGGGCTTATCGGCCCAATAGTCTGTCCAATATGATGGAAGCGGCCGATCTCACGGATAAGTGATTATAGTCCGTGGGGCCTACAATGGGATCCAGGACGATATCCGCCGCTTCTATAAACTCTTTTGTCATGCCCCAAGCGGTTCCGAAAACCAGAATAAAGGGCTTGCCCAACTCCATCCGGCTGCGAAAATCCGCATAACCCATGCTCCGGGCTTGAGGTCTGGCGTCTGTTACCACGATTTCAGGCCTTTCGCCAGTCTCTTGTTCAATCTCCCGGGCCGCATCCTCCAGCGAGTCCGCAATGCGGATCAGCGATAGAGCCTGCTGGCGTTTGGGGTTGTACTCGCTGCCGGCCCCGGTCACCCAGTGCCCAATTATTTTTTGGGCGAGGGATTTTTGGTCTTCCAGGGGCGTTACCACATAAAAACGGCTCACTCCAAAAGTTCTGGAGGCCCTGGCTATGTCGTGCAGGTCCAGGTTGGTCACCGCTGAGTGGATAACCTGCCCGTTTTTATCGGTTACGGGATAATGCATCAGGGCCATGTAAACCCTGGGTCCTGATGATGTCGGCAATTTGCCTGCCCCAATTCTCCAAAATGGTTATTTCTTCCTTGGAGAACTCCCGGCCTTCCAGCAGGTCGGGCCGATTGGCCAGGGTGTACAACAAGCTGGCCCTGGTTCTCCATTGGTCTATCTTGCCATGGTCTCCGGAAAGGAGAATTTCCGGCGTTTCCATGCCTTCGAACACCGGAGGCCGCGTAAAATGCGAATGCTCCAAAAGCTGATTGGAAAAAGACTCCTGCTCCGCAGAACTTTCGTTTCCCAAGGCTCCTGGAATCAGCCTTATTATCGCGTCCATGACCACCATGGCTGCGGTTTCCCCGCCTGACAGGATATAATCCCCTATGGAGATCTCCTCGTCTATCAGGGTGGCTGCTATGCGTTCGTCAATGCCTTCATAGCGCCCGCAAACCATAATTATGTCTTTTCCCCCGGCCAGCCTGGCCGCCGTTTCCTGATCAAACAGCCTGCCCCGCGGTCCGAGGAAAACCACCCTGGCGTCCGTATGGACTTCCTTGGCGGCCCTTATGGCTTTGGCGAGAGGTTCGGGCTTAAGCACCATGCCGTTGCCCCCGCCGTAAGGCCTGTCGTCCGTCGTGGAATGCCGGCCTTCGGCAAAGTCCCTGATGTTAAGGGCCTCTATATCCACAAGACCCTGCTCCACCGCTCGTCGAACGATGCCATGCCCGGCGAAAGCCGGAAACATGAGGGGAAACAGGGTGAGTACAACAAAATTCACAATTACAACCCTTCGGGCAGGTCCACGGTCATGACGCCCGCCTCCAGGTCTATGGACAAAATCACCCACGGAAGCGCCGGCGCCAGGATTTCCTTTTCGCCGTCCTTGATCACATAGACGTCATTGGCGCCCGTTTCAATGATGGCGTCCAGAACGCCAAGCCTGGAGCCGTCCGGGGCCGCCACTTCCATGCCGATCAGGTCGAACCAGTAATACTCGTCCGGTTCCAGTTCCGGCAGGGCGTCCCTGTGCACCAGGATCATTCTGCCCTTTAAGGCCTCAGCGCCGCTTCGGTCCGATACTCCCTGGAGTTCGGCCAGCAGCTTCCCCTTATGGGGGCGGGAGGATTCCAGAATAAATTCCTGAAGGTTCTCTCCCGGGCCTTTTAGAAGTATTTTTCCGCCTTTGGCGAAGATGTCCGGGTTCTCGGCGAATGAGCGCAATAATACTGCGCCTCGGATGCCATGCACTCCGGCCACTTGTCCTACTTCAACGAAATCCTTGGAAGTCATCGGCCCTATTCAATAATTTCCAGCACGGAGCGTTTTTTGACCTTGGCGGACGCTGCGCTTAAAATCGTGCGCATTGCCCGGGCCGTTCGTCCCTGCTTTCCAATGACTTTCCCAAGGTCCTCTTTGGCCACCTTGAGCTCAATTACAGATGTCTGTTCCCCCTCCACCTCCGAAACTTCTACCTTCTCAGGATAGTCAACGAGAGCTTCAGCTACGTACTTGATCAGTTCTTTCATCGCTCAATCTCCTTATGGGGCCCATGGCCGCGGAGACCAACCCATTTTCCGCGGAAGAATCAGAGTCAGATACAAGTGCGAACATTAGACATCGTGCTGCAAAACCCGGAGCTTAATTAAGCTTCCTGGGGGGCTTCGGAAAAAAAACCCTGGTTCTTCAAGATGTTGCGCACCGTATGGGTGGGCAGGGCGCCGCTTTCCATCCAATGCTTAATGCGTTCGTCCTTCAGGTCGATTTGTGCGGGCTCCGCCACGGGATTGTAAGTTCCCACGATTTCGATGAACCTGCCGTCGCGGGGGCTTTCGCTGTCCGTCACAACGATGCGGTAAAAAGGACGTTTTTTGGCGCCGTGCCTTGCCAAACGAATTTTAACTGCCATTTCTGTTATCTCTCCTTAAGTTATAAGCCGAGCATGCGGCCCATTTTTTTCATGCCGCCTTTGTTTATTTTTTTCATCATCTTCATGACCTGAGTGTAGTTTTTCAATAGCTGGTTGACATCGGTCACCGTGGCGCCGCTGCCTTTGGCTATACGCTTTCTCCGGCTGCCGTTGATGATGGTGTGGTTTCTTCTTTCTTCAAGGGTCATGGAGTTGATGATAGCCTCTATCTTGATCATCTCCTTATCGCTGCCCTTGAGCTGCTTCAAATGCTTGCTTTTGCCCATCCCGGGAATCATGGACATAATGTCTTCCAAGGATCCCATTTTACGGACCTGAACCATCTGGTCCTTGAAATCCTCCAGGGTGAACTGGCTTTTCCGGAGCTTTTTCTCCAGTTCGGCCGCTTTTTTCACGTCCACGGCGTCCTGGGCTTTTTCGATGAGGGTCATAACGTCCCCCATGCCCAGGATGCGGCTGGCCATCCTGTTGGGATGGAAAGCCTCAAAGGCGTTGGACTTTTCTCCGGTCCCTATGAACTTAATAGGCTTGCCCGTAATGGACCGGATGGACAATGCCGCGCCGCCCCTGGCGTCGCCGTCCATTTTGGTCAGGATTACGCCGCCCACGTCCATGGCGTCGTTAAACGCCTTGGCCATGTTCACCGCGTCCTGCCCGGTCATGGCGTCCGCCACCAGCAGGATGTCCGAAGGGGGCGTTGTTGCCTTGATGCGCCCAAGCTCCGCCATCAACTCATCGTCTATATGCAGGCGGCCAGCGGTATCCAGAATCATGGTGTCGCAGCCTTCCTGCGCGCACTTGATCCTGGCGAGTTCCGCAATTTTTTCCGGCTTGGAGTCCGTGTCCGAAGGATAAACCGGAATGGACAACTCTTTGCCGATTTTCGTCAACTGCTCAATGGCGGCCGGGCGATAAACGTCCGCCGGGACCAAATAGGGCTTACGCCCCTGTCCCCTGAGATACACGGCCAGCTTGCCGGCTGTGGTGGTCTTACCCGAACCCTGCAAGCCCACAAGCATGATGCTTGCCGGATGCCCGCCGCCCAGGTTGATCTCCTCGTTGGCGCCGCCCATGAGGTTCGTCAATTCTTCGTTGACGATCTTCACCACCTGCTGGCCTGGCGTGAGGCTTTCCAACACCTCCTGACCCACGGCCCGTTCTTTGATGGCGGCGATAAGGGTTTTAACGACCTTATAATGAACGTCCGCCTCCAGGAGGGCCAGTCTCACTTCCTTCAGGCCGTCCTGGATATTTTTTTCGCTCAGTTTTCCTTGGCCTTTCAGCTTTTTGAATACTGAGCCTAATCTATCGCTTAGACTTTCAAACATCCCTTTTTCCTTCTCCCAAAACAAGGAGTGGGCGCTCCTATCCGGAGGTCACCCAAAGAAAACGTTGAAAATAATCTCATAAAGGTGATATGTCAAGCCAAAACAACGATTTGGGAAAAAGGATGTCTTTTCCTCCTAACCAGTCGTTTTTATATTAAAACCTTTATCTGCAGCGGGTCACGCCGCCTCCAAGGGGGGGGGCGAAACTCCCAACCTGCAGAGTTAGAAGAAAACTATAACATGGAAAATTCTTCAGATCAAACTGATATTATATCCTGCACCCATGAAGAGCTGGTCCGGTGGCTGGCCGATCATAAGCTCAAGCCGTACCGGGCCTTCCAGATTCTTCAATGGGTTTATCAACGGCAGGCCGATTCCTTTGACGTCATGACCAATCTGGCCAAAAGGCATCGCCAGCTCCTGTCCGACCATTTTACCATCGGGCGTTTGAAAATCCTGCAGACCCAGGATTCCTCCGACGGATCGCGCAAGTTTCTTTTCCAGTGCGCGGACGGGGCCAGCATCGAAACCGTGCTTATCCCGGAAAAGGGGCATCACACCCTGTGCGTGTCCACTCAGGTGGGGTGCGCCATGGGCTGCAAGTTCTGCTGCACGGCGTCCATGGGCCTGACCCGCAGCCTGCAGGCCAACGAAATCATTTCCCAGATTCGGGACGTGCAGGCGACCATGGAGGACCCGGAGCATTTGCGCAACCTGGTCTTCATGGGCATGGGCGAACCCCTGGCCAATTGGGATAACGTCAAACAGGCCATGGATATCATCACGGATAATGACTGGGGCCTGCGCTTCTCCGGCAGGAGGGTGACCATTTCCACCGTGGGCCTGGTCCCCAAAATGGCCGCCGTGGGCAAGGACACCCGGGTGAAGCTGGCGGTGTCTTTGAACGCGCCGGACAACGAAATCCGGGACCAAATTATGCCCGTGAACAAGAAATACCCCATCGAGGAGCTGCTTCAGGCCTGCAAGGATTTTCCCCTGCGGCCGGGCAGGCGGGTGACTTTCGAGTACGTGCTGCTAAAAGGCGTCAACGACTCTCCGGCGCACGCCAGAAAGCTGGGCAAGCTCCTGGCGCACCAGCCCTGCAAGATCAACCTGATTCCGTACAATCCCCACGAAAACAGCCCTTTTGAAAGGCCGGACCCCGAAGCGGTGGACGCCTTTTATAAGGTGCTTATGGACAAGAATTACACCGTGATTGTGCGGCACAGCAAAGGCCTGGACATCAAGGCCGCCTGCGGACAATTGAAGGCGGCCAACCAGGCCAAAAAAGACGCATGCGCGCCGAAAACTACAGAATAGAGTTGTAGAAGATCTCCTTTTCCGGAACCTCCACCTGGATAACCTGTTTGGAGCCCCCGGCCAGGATGGATACCCCGGCAGTCTCACCCTCTTTGGCCTTGCTGTACGCCCCGCAAAGCTGGGCGGCGAGACGCACGGCCTGCTCGTCGGCGCCGTGGGGAAGGATTACGCTGGGGCCGGGAATGCCCGCCATCTTGATGATGATGTCCTCATCCTCCTTGATATGGGCGTTTATCTGCTCGTTGTCCGAACGGTTTCTGCCCACAATCGCCTTTACGGTCTCGGAAAGGCGAAAATGCCTTCCGTACTTCAAAAACTCAAAATCCCTTGCAGCGTAGGATTTCTGATAGGCGAACAAATCCCGCAGCCGGTCCGAAAAACCCTTGTCCGTGAGCAGACAGCCTCCGGCCGGAGCGGGATACTCTTTGATCCCGTATTTCTCCGCCAGGGCCATCTGAGGCTTGCGGCTTCTGCCGTTTAAGTCCAGAAGCTGCTCCCTGTCTATCAGCCCCTGGTTCTCCAGGATGGTGGGAGTCAGTTTTTTTGCGGACAAAGGCCTGAGGATGTATCCGGGCGCGCCGGAGTGCTTGTTTACATAGTTGAGCGCGTTTTGCGTCTGGCTTTTGGGCCGCTGCCCCAGCACTTCGCCCGAAAACAAGAAGTCGGCGCCAATTTCCTGCATTACCTGATGGGCCAGGCGGAACATGAGTGCATGGCAGTCCATGCAGGGGTTCATGTTTTTTCCGTAGCCTGCAGGAGGATTCAGCAGCATTTCCAGGTAATCGTCAAGAATGTATCTGGTTATCAGGGGGATGCCCGTATCCGCGGACGCCTTCCGGGCGTTGTCCGCTGAAAAGAAAGGGGTTTCAAAGCTGATCCAAGACACCTCAATCCCCTGTTCCTTAAGAACAAGGGCGGAAAGAATGCTGTCCAGGCCTCCGGAACTGAGGCCCAGGGCTGAAAGTTTTTTTGCGGGTTCTCCCATTCACATCTCCGGTTGCGCATGCAAGGCTTGACCCCTGCTGAAAAAATGATAAAAAGTATTAAAACTAAAAACACAAAGGACATTCCATGCCAGGCAACAAAAAGAACGTCAAAAAAATTCTCGAAGGTCTACAAAAGGCTTACCCTGCTGTCAAGACCCAGTTGGAGCACAACAGCCCTTTTCAATTGCTGATCGCAACCATGTTGTCAGCCCAATGTACGGACAAGCAGGTGAATTCCGTTACGCCCGCCCTTTTCGCCAGGGCGTCCACGCCCGAGGAGATCATGGAGTTGCCCCTCAAAGAGCTTGAGGAGCTGATTCATGCTACCGGATTTTTTCATACCAAGGCCAAGCGGGTCAAGGAATGCGCCGCAGCATTGATGGAAAAACACGGCGGCGTGGTGCCCCGGGACATGGAATCCCTGCTGGCCCTGCCGGGCGTGGGGCGAAAAACCGCTAACGTGGTTTTAAACGCCGCGTTTGAGATTCCCGGGATTGTGGTGGACACCCATGTTCAGCGGATTTCCCAAAGGCTGGGCTTCACCAAGTTCAAGGATCCGGTCAAGATAGAGTTCGATCTGATGAAGCTCCTGCCCAAAGAGTCGTGGATCGATTTTTCCCTGCACCTGATTTATCACGGAAGAGCGGTTTGCACGGCCAGAAAGCCCAAATGCGGAGAGTGCACTTTGGCGGAATGGTGTAAGGGGGCGGGAAAGTTCTAATCCCGTTCTTAACTTGTTTTCCCGATTTTATTTGTCAAAAAAAAGCCCCGGACGCACCATGCGTCCGGGGCTGATTTGTAACCGGGCCTTATTTTTTTACACGTGGCTTAGAAGGACAGCTTAAGCTGTTGCCAGAAGCACCAGGTGTTTTCCAGTTCCCTGTAGGGGTTGCCGAACTGCCAATAGTCGCCGGCGTCCAGGTAAGCCAGGATGGCGGTGTAGTTCAGGTTGTCATAGATGTCCCAATCCACGGTCAGGTCGTACTCGGTGCCGTGATCGGAAGCGAAGTTGCGGCTGTCAACAGGCAGCCCGCCCAGGTCGGCGTAGCCCGGAGATTCCGCCTTGGAGTTGGCGATCAAACCGGCGATTTTCAGGTTGTCCAGGGGAGCGTAGGAGCCGCCAATATAAAACATTTTGCAGCCGTTCGTGGCAGCAGAGCTGCCTTCTTCGCCCAGGTTGCCCTCGGTGGCGCCTGCGGCGGCTGCTCCGGAGTGTCCGCCCAGGGTTCCTTCAAAACCGGAGTCGGTGTTGGTCAGGATGAACACTTTGCCCCAGTCAGCGCCCACGCCGCCCACGGATTCATATTTGTCGTCAAAAGGATCGTCTTCGCCCTTGACCCAGACGTAGCCGAGTTTGGCGGAGAAAGGTCCGGAAGCCCAGGTTCCTTCGATGTTCCAGGCGTAGGCATCGTAGTCAACGTCCGGCAGGGGGCCGAGACCCATGCCTTTGCGGGCGGCGTCCGCCAGCTTGATGCTGTCATAGTACACGTCGCGATCGTATTCCTGGTATTTTCCAAAACGGAGCAGGGCTTCGGCATTCACCCCAAAGTCGCCGAAAGAAGCGTCAATGAAGGGGTTGATGTCAAAGCGCGTGGAGTCCCATCCCAGGTTGCCTGCGGCGGGGACGTAAGCAAGAATGTCGGAATCGGTTTTGTCAAAAGCATAGCCAACCAGCACGCCGCCCGTCAGGTCTTCGCTCTTGTAGGTTGCGCCGGCATAGTAGACGTCAAAGTCAGCATCGGTCAGGACAGTACCAGCGTCGCCTTCAGCTTGCTTTTCGTACATCAGGGTAAGGGTCCATTTATCCATTTTGGCGTCAAAAGCAATACGGTCGCGTTCCGTACCGGAATCCAGGAAATCGTTTCCATAGGCTTCGCCGCCCATACGGCCGATTTTGAAGGTTCCGAAGTCGGCTTTGATGATCATGTAAGCGCGGTCCCAGTCGATGTTACGCTTGGTGCCCACAGTGTCGCCTTCGCCGTATTTTTTGCCGTCCAGGGCGTCAAAACGGGTCACAACGGCCAGACGGTCGGAAACGGTGAACTTGCTCTGCATGCGAAAACGCATGTCCAGGTAAGACTGGGAAGGGCCTTCGCCTTCCGCGGCGATGGGCAGGGTTTCGCTGGCTTTGCCAACCGTGCCGGTGGCTTTCACGGCAGCTTGATCAGCCTGAAGGCTGGGGTTGGAAAGCATGAAGCCGCGCACCCGGTATGCGCCTTTGAAGCTGAACTTGGTTTCGGCCATGGCGGGAAGCGTAAAGGCCGCAACCAGCGTGATCACCATGGCAATGGTGAAAATCTTTTTCATCTGTTTTCCTCCTCAAGAAAACTGCAAAATGTCGTTCCAAAATTTACTGACTGTACAAACAGTGGGGCAAGGCCCGGTCTGGCGCTTGTTTATGGGGAGCGGCGGGGCCTGTCAACGGAGGCGGGCTGCAACCGGCGTGAATTAACGTTATAATAACCTTGTGCTAACAAACGGCGTGTTTTGTTAGGAAATTGTAAGTTCCATAGGGAAGGGAGGAATTACTTATGGTTTCAGTAGGAAGTAAAGAATTTTTAAAAAGCAAGTTAAAAGTACGTGAGATATTTGATAGGCAATTCTATTGAGGCGAAGAGCTATTTAAGGAAGCGGACAGCGGAGGTCCGTTTCTGGGTGGTGGAGGCTATTCTATGCAGAAAATTTTTGTTTGGAGAATAAAAAGGGCGGGTGCGCCGGACATTTAGCACGAAAACCTGCAAAAAAAGGCCCCAACCGCCTGGGCGGCTGGGGCCTATTTTTTGCTGGAACTTAGGTTCCCCTTAGCTAAGAATTTCTTAGAAGGAGAGCTGGATCTGTTGCCAGAAGGCCCAGGTGTTTTCCAGTTCCCTGTAGGGGTTGCCGAACTGCCAGTAATCGCCGGCGTCCAGGAACGCAGCGATGAAGGTGTAGTTCAGGTTGTCGTAGATGTCCCAATTGATGGTCAGGTCGTACTCGGAACCGTGATCGGAAGCAAAGCTGCGGGTTTTGCCCGGAACCGTGCCGGTTCTGTAACCAATGTAACCCGGGGATTCCGCCTTGGAGTTAGCGAACAGAGCGGAAACTTTCAGGTTAGCCAAAGGAGAGTAAGAACCGCCCAGGTAGAACATTTTCATACCGTTCTCAGCAGCGGTGGATCCGGAGGCCAAGTTGCCGGCGACAGCGCCGGCGGCTGCGGCTCCGCCGTGTCCGCCAAGGCTTCCTTCAAAGCCGGAGTCGGTGTTGGTCAGAATGAAGGCTTTGCCCCAGTCATCTCCAACGCCGCCAACGGATTCGTATTTGTCGTCAAAGTAGTTGTCTTCACCCTTGACCCAAGCGTAACCAATTTCAGCGCCGAAAGGACCGGAAGCCCAAGTTCCTTCTACGTTCCATGCGTAAGCGTCGTAATCAACGTCCGGCAGGGGGCCGAGGCCGGCGGCCTTGCGAGCGGCGTCTGCCAGCTTTACGCTTGCATTGTAAACATCGCGGTCGTATTCCCTGTATTTTCCGAACAGCAGTTCGGCTTCAGCACTAACGCCGAAGTCGCCGAAAGCAGCAGTTACGAAGGGGTTGAACATGATCTGTGTGGAGTCCCATGCCAGGTTTCCAGCGGCGGGGACATAAGCCAGAATGTCGGAGCCGGATTTATCGGCGCCGTAACCGGCCAGGAGGCCAGCGCTCAGATCTTCCGCAGTGTAAGTGGCGGCTGCGTAGTAGTAATCGAAGTCAGAATCGGTCATGACGTCCGTGGGCGCACTGGCATCGCCTTCGCTCAGCTTTTCATAGATAACGGAGAACATCCATTTGTCCATGGTAGTGTCAAAGCGGACGCGATCGCCTTCGGTCTCGGAGTCAACAAACAGTGTACCATAAGCGCCGGCGGACTGACGGCCCAGGGTGAAAACGCCGAAATCGGAGTTGATCACCATGTAGGCGCGGTCAAAGTCGATGTTATCTTTGGTGCCCACAGTATCGGGATCGCCGTATCTTTTGTTGTCCAGGGCGTCAAAACGCGTCACCACGGACAGACGGTCGGACACGGTGAAGGTGCTTTCCATACGAAAGCGCATATCCATCCAGGATTGGGAAGCGCCTTCCCCTGTCACCGGGATGGCGGGAGTGGAACTGGTTGCCTTAGCGGCAGCCTGGTCTCCCTGCAGGGAGGGATTGGACAGCATGAAGCCGCGGACGCGATAAGCGCCGTTAAAGCTGAACTTGGTTTCAGCCATGGCGGGCGCGGTGAAAGCCGCTACCAGGGCGATAACCACAGCAATGGTAAAAATCTTTCTCATTCGTTTTCCTCCTTTAGGAATTGCTTCCTAAAAAAAATAGTTCTTTTTCCTCTAAAAATGCGCGAACCTTCCTCAAAGTTCGCTTTTTCGCAACGTCCAAGACTCTCCTCAAAGTCGTTGATAGGGCGTTGCAGCACAGGCCCTCCTAAAAACCTGCGCCAGGGTGCTTCGCTACGAACTCTCCTCAAAGTCCGCATCGGGTTTGGGGCGCCAACCCTCGTTCCACAGGCGGCTCATTACCCTCCATTTTTCAAGCCATGCAGCTTGGCTAAAGGGTTTTCGGCGTCTGAGGGCGCCGAATTAGGGTGCTTGTTTAGAGCTAAGCCGCTGGTTCTGTCAAGGGAATTCCAAGGCGCGGAAAAACTGTTTTGTATTTTTTCACTAGGTTCACATGAAGATTTTGACAACCATAGGTCCGGGAAAGCAGGTTTTAATACCTTGCTATGATGGGAAATCCTTAATCCATAAGAAGCCGGGCTGCATATTTGTACAAAAGATGAAAAATTCAATGCATTTTTTTTAAACGAGAAGGCCTGCAAACTGAAAAAATAGGAGTATAACAGCGTTTCGGCGGCTTTGGCTTACGGGGACGGCCGTTATGAGAGAGGAGGGCGGTAAAAACCACTGATAATAAAAAGAAAGCCCCGGGCTTGCGCCCGGGGCTTTGTATTACTGCCTGGAGCTTGCGCTCGCCTTGCTAAGAAAATCTTAGAAGGAGAGTTGCAGCTGTTGCCAGAAGCACCAGGTGTTTTCCAGTTCCCTGTAGGGGTTGCCGAACTGCCAGTAATCGCCTACGTCCAAGAAAGCAGCGATGAAGGTGTAGTTCAGGTTGTCGTAGATGTCCCAATCGATGGTCAGGTCGTACTCGGAACCATGATCGGAAGCAAAATCGCGGCTGTCAACGGGCAGCCCGCCCAGGTCAACGTAACCCGGGGATTCGGACTTGGAGTTAGCGAACATAGCAGAAATGGTCAGGTTGTCCAGGGGGGAGTAAGAACCGCCCACGTAGATCATTTTGCAGCCGTTCAGAGCGGCAGTGGAACCGGAGGACAGGTTGCCAGCGGCGGCGCCAGCAGCGGCAGCGCCATTGTGTCCGCCCAGGATTCCTTCAAAACCGGAGTCGGTGTTGGTCAGGATGAAGACCTTGCCCCAGTCATCGCCAATTCCGCCCACGGATTCCCATTTGTCATCGTAAGGATCGTTTTCACCCTTGACCCAGACGTAGCCGAGTTCAGCGGAGAAAGGTCCGGAAGCCCAGGATCCTTCGAGGTTCCATGCGTAAGCGTCCCAATCGACGTCAGGTTGAGGTCCGAGGCCAGCGAGTTTTCTGGCGGCGTCCATAGCTTTTATGGAGGCGGCATACACGTCGCGATCAAATTCAGCGAACTTGCCCCAACGAATCTGAGCTTCAGCCTTGACGTTGAAGTCGCCGAAGTTGGCGTCCACAAAAGGATCGGCCAGGATGAGGGACATGTCGGAGCAAGGACCGACGCCCAAGAAGTCATCGGAATTGTTTTTAGCGTTGCCGTAACCCATCAGCAGACCGCCGCGGAGGTCTTCGGACAGATAAGTGGCTGCAGCATAGTAGAAATCCACGTCAGAGTCGGTCCAAATGGTCATGCCATCGCCTTCGAATTGTTTTTCGTAGATCAGGGAGATGACCCATTTGTCCAGCATGGTGTCAAAGCGGACGCGGTCGCGTTCGGTTTCGGTGTCCAGGAACACGTTGCCGTAGGTTCCGCCAGCCATGCGGCCAGCCTGGAACTTACCGAAATCGGTGGTGACGACCATATAAGCGCGGTCCCAGTCGATGTTGTCGGTGGTGCCCACAGTGTCGGGATCGCCGTATCTTTTGTTGTCCAGAGCGTCAAAGCGGGTCACAACGGCCAGACGGTCAGAGACGGTGAAGGTGCTTTCCATGCGGAAACGCATGTCCATCCAGGACTGGGAAGCCGTTTCGCCGGTAGCCGGGATGGCCAGGGTGTAGCCAGACTGAGCCGGATTGCCGGTAGCCTTGACGGCGAGCTGATCAGCCTGCAGTTGAGGATTGGAGAGCATGAAGCCGCGGACGCGGTAGGTGCCCTTGAAGCTGAACTTGGTTTCGGCCATGGCGGGCAGGGTGAATGCTGCCACCAGAGCGATAACCATAGCAATGGTAAAAATCTTTTTCATCTGTTTTCCCCCTAAAAGTTGGGTGTTTTTTAAACTTCTCTTTTTCTTTTTCCTCTCTGGTGCTACTTCGCCGATTCCCCTTCAGAATCAGCGCCCACCGGGTTGTCAGCCCCAATTTTGACCTATCTTCTCCTTTGCCCCTCCTGGGATCCCGGAAGATCCCTCAAAATGCGTTTAAGGCCTGATTAACGGCAATCCTGGGATTACCGGAAAATCCAAACGGATTCTCGTTCTTGGAATCTCTACACAATTGGCGAAAAAGGATTTTCGTCCTGATATGAACGGAATCATTCCCGCTTCGTGAGAGATGCTGCGAACAGTTTTTTTTGCTTACTTAAAAAAAAATGGATCGTCCGCCGATTTGCATTAGGGTCTTTGCCAAAGCGCCTTGGCTGTGCCCCATGGACAGGATTTTGATATGCTAAATCCCCCGAATCCCGTAAAATCGGCTTGAAATACGCCAAATCCCCTGACCTGCTATCCATTTGTTTTTACTATGCTAAATCATTTGGGAATTATCTCGCCCTTGTTGGAGGCGGCGAAAATGCTGCATATTTCATTTTGTTAGTTTGACCTTGTATTCGTAAACAAGCCCCAATGTCAAGAATTTTTTACAAAAAAATAATTAGTACTGTACGGTTTTTTAAGGTTTAAAGATTAAATATTAAAGCCAAAACGCCTTTTTTTATGAATTCAAAAATGATGGTTGTGGCAAAGAACATCGCATTCACAAGAGGCAAAATGGGGGTGAAGATCAGGAAGGCGGGAGCAAAAAAAAAGCATCCCGGAAAGGGCAAACATTCCGGGATGCTTATCATATATTCTTAAAATTTAGTTATTTGTCGTTCAAAATGCCCAATTCGTAGGCGATGAGCGAGCTTTTTTCCTGGCCGCCTAAAATAGCATTGCCGGAAACCACGGCGCCTACCAGTTCCTGCTGGCCGTCGTTGTCAAAGTCGCCCACGAAGAAGTCGGCAAGGTAGCCTGAAATTTTTCGGGTGTGCCAAAGGGGCGCCAAACCCAGACCGTCCCATCCCAGGCAGACAAAAGAGCCGCTGGTGTATTTGCGGTATCTTTCAAACAGCTTGCCCGTGGAGCCGGTGTTCTGATTCACAATGATTTCGCCAACGCCGTCTCCGTTCAGGTCTGCCGTAACAATGCGCTGCCTGAGGTACACCCTGCTCTGGGAATCGGGCAGCTTCAGGTGTTTGTGGCTTCCGCCGTAGGATTCATCCCCTTTCCACTCAACCTTGCCTTTGGCGTTAATCAGGCGCAAATTGTCGTCGTTGTTATAGACAATGGGCCTGAGCGCCTGGACGTCCCCCACCTTGGCGAAGTTGACGCCGAAAACCTGAGCGTAATCCGGGGCGTTGACCTTGGTCCCCGTTACGTATTCTCCGGCTTCCCAGTATAAAGGATAGACGCCGGGAAGCAGAGGCTCCATATTGCTGGGCCGTTGCCCGTAAAGCGCCGGCTCCTGGCCGGCGGTGCGCAGGACGGCAAAGTACATACGCTGTTTTTCCGCGATCATTTCCAGGGCGGTTCCGTTCCATTCCAAGACAAAGGATTCCGCGCGCCGGGTGTGTCCGCTGGCTGCGGATACAAAAATTTCGTCCCGTCCGTTGCCATTGACGTCCAAAACATCCAACCAGAAACATTCTTGATATTGTTCCCCTTGATATTCGGCGACGTTCACAAAGCGGCCCTGCTCCATGCGTTTGACCAGGATGCTGTGAGGGCCCAGTATAACGGTTTCATTGAGTCCGTCCCCGGTAATATCTCCTAACGCGATGCCCTGGACGTCCATTTTCATGTTGGGGCTTTTCCAGAACTTGCCCGCGGAGGTCCCGGTCATTACAAAAGGCGAGGCCGCGTTTTGCCTTCCCGTGGAGTCCACCATGCCGCCGTCGGACAGGCTGGGTATCAACGTGTCGGGATGGGCGTGGGTGCTGGGAACGGCGGGCGCGGGCCGGGTTTGCTGCGCCGCGGGGGCGGGGCTTCTTCCGAAGATTTTGTCGTTGATTTCCATGGCGAAATCATTGACGCGGGGAATAAGTCCGTCCATTCCCTGGGTCTGCTCGAAAACCGTCACCGGCGGCCTTTGGCCTTCCATGTCCAGCATGGTGGCGTCCAGGCTAACGCTGTTGCCGAAAACCGTCAAGCTGCCGAAGAGGACGTAGTCCGCTCCAAGCTCCGCCCCTATTTTTCGGGCCTTATCCTTGTCCACACTGTCGCCGAGGGCGGCGACCTTCTCCTGGACCGCCTTTTTTTCAACCACCGTGACCTCGCCCTCGTAGGCAAGCCGGGTGGTGAGCATGTCCTGAATGCCGCTTTGCAAAAAGGAAAGGTCCTTGTCTGCGTTCATGGTAAAGGGCATTATGGCAACCTTGACCGGTTCCTGAGCGTACAACACGCCTGCAAAAGCCATCAGAACCAATAGGGCGGTCAGCCCTGCTTTGAAAATAGGTCCAGCCTTGATTTTTCCTGCCATATTAATCCTTCTCCTTACTGTCGGCTGCCGGGCGTAGCGCCCGCACGCCAATAAATAATGATCCCGCAACCGGGAATTCCGACCTTATACTGAATCCTAAAATGCTTTGCAAGAGAGGGGATCAGGATAGGCGGTTTTTGTAATCCTGATAGGTGAATGCGCGCAAGACCTCAATTTCTCCGGTTTTTTTTCGGACGGCGATGGATGGAAGATTGATGCCGTTGAAGGTGTTGTTCTTCACCATGGTGTAATGGGCCATGTCATGGAATATGAGTTGGTCTCCGGGCTTAAGCTCAGCAGCGAAAGAATAGTCTCCTATCACATCCCCGGCCAGGCAGCTGGGGCCGGCCAGCCTGTACGTGACGGCCAGTTTGCCGGGGGCGCCCGCCCCCTCCACTTCCGGCCGGTAGGGCATTTCCAGGACGTCCGGCATGTGCGTGGCCGCCGATGCATCCAAAATGGCGATGGGCATCTGGTTGTGCACCACGTCCAGGACGCTGGCGACCAGGACTCCCGTATTAAGCGCTACGGCCTCTCCCGGCTCCAGGTAAATCTCAACCCCGTATTTCTCCTTAAAGGCCTTGAGGGTCGAACACAGAAGCTCCACGTCGTAATCCCCGCGCGTGATATGATGCCCCCCGCCCATGTTGATCCATTCCATGGAGCTGATATATCTCCCGAACTTTTCTTCCACAATTTTTAAAGTTCGAGCCAGGGCGTCCGCCCCTTTTTCGCACAGGTTGTGGAAATGAAGCCCGGTGATCCCTTCCAGGTCTCCGTCCTGAAAATTTTCCAGGGCGACCCCGAGCCGGGAGCAGGGGCCGCATGGGTCGTAAATGGCCGTCTCCACCTCCCGGTGCTCCGGGTTGATCCGCAGGCCGCACCGGACGCCTTTTTTCAGAGCCGCGGCCAGGTATTTGTCCTTTTGGGAAAAGGAATTAAAAACCACATGGCCGCAACAGTCCAGCAGTTGGCCGAATTCCTCCGCCCGGTAAGCAGGCGCGCAAAGATGCACCTCGCCGCCGAACTCCTCGCGCCCCAAGCGGGCTTCGTTAAGGGAGCTGGCCGTCACGCCGGGAAGATACTGCCTGATCAAGGGAAAGACCCCGAACATGGCGAAGCCTTTCAAGGCCAGGAGAATTTTCACTCCGGCCTGCTTCTGAACCCGGTCCAGGATTCGGAGGTTGTTTTCCAGCAAGGCTTCATCAACCACATAGCACGGAGTTTGCTGGTCTTCGAGGTTGTATTTCATCATACTCCATTGGTCGCGCAAGCCTGGGCTCAAGTGACATCTTAAAGAAATTTTTCCGTCCAGGGCAGGCCGTGGATGTTCAGTTTTTCCATAAACGGGCTGGGGTCGAACTGCTCCATATTGAAAACGCCTTCCCCGCGCCAGACGCCGGTGACCATAAGCATGGCGCCGATCATGGCGGGAACCCCGGTGGTGTATGAAATAGCCTGGGCCTTTACTTCTTTATAAGCCTGGGCGTGGTCGCAGATGTTGTACACGTAATATTTTTGAGGCTGCCCGTCTTTGACGCCCTCGATCATGCAGCCGATGCACGTCTTGCCAGAATAGTTTTCGCCTAAAGAGCTTGGCTCGGGAAGCAGCGCCTTCAAAAATTTCAAAGGCACGATTTCATGGCCTTCGAATACCACCGGGTCGATGCGGGTCATGCCTACGTTTTCCAGGACCCTTAAATGGGTCAGGTATTCCTGGCCGAAAGTCATCCAGAACCGCATGCGTTTGATGTGGGGAATGTGTTTGGTCAGGGATTCCATTTCCTCGTGATACATCAAGTACATTTCCCGGGGGCCAATGCCGGGGAAATCAAAGGTCTTGTGCACGGACAAGGGATCGGTTTCCAGCCACCGGCCGTTTTCGAAATATTTTCCCCTTTGAGTGATTTCGCGAATATTGATTTCCGGGTTGAAATTGGTGGCGAAAGGATGGCCGTGATCTCCGGCGTTGCAGTCCATGATGTCCACGTAATGGATTTCGTCAAAATGCTCCTTGGCGGCATGGGCGCAAAACACATTGGTCACGCCGGGGTCGAATCCGCTGCCCAAAAGGGCCATGACGCCGGCCTCCCGGAACCTTTCCTGGTAGTCCCATTGCCACTTGTAGCAAAATTTGGCTTCGTCCGGCGGTTCGTAATTGGCGGTGTCCAGATAATCGGTCTTGGTTTCCAGGCACGCGTCCATAATATGCAAATCCTGGTAGGGGAGGGCGACGTTGACCACCAGGTCGGGCTTTATCTCCCGGATGAGGGCGGCCAGTTCCGGGACGTTGTCCGCATCAACCTGTTCGGTGCGTATGGGCCTGTCTATTTGCGAGGCGATGGCGTCGCATTTTTCCAGGGTGCGGCTGGCCAGGGTAATGCGTTCAAAAACCTCAGGGACCTGGGCGCACTTATGGGTGACCACCCCGCCCACTCCGCCTGCTCCGATTATCAATACATTGGCCATGTTATAGACCTCCTTGCATGGTTGAAATGACTCCATGGGACGCTTGACTCCACCCGCAAATTTTTAAAATAAGACATTGGGGCGGCAGGGTCAAATCCCAAAAGCCCCTGATTGAGTTTTTTTTCCTCCTATGATAAAAAAAATGATCAGGATGGGCTGGGTAATCTGGCCTTGCAGCCCTTTTCATCCTGATACGGGGGGGAAATGCACCACTATTCCGAGCACCGCCGAACTGCGCTGACTTTGCTTTTTCTGTGCTTTGTCGCCTGGGCGGCCCACTATAGCCTGTTAGGCCGGTTTTTACTTTACGAAGACGATTACGCGGTCATGGGCCGCAGCCTGGACATGGACCTGGCGGCCCTGTGGGGGATTTTGCGCGCCCTCTGGCTGGAGTGCCCCATGGCAAGGCCGCTGCATTTCACCTTCGGACGCGTGTTCGCCTATCTGGGCTTTCAATTGGCCGGGCTTCAGGGCATGTACTGGATCGCCTGGGCGATCATTTGCTTCAACACCGTCCTTTTTTTCAGCCTCCTGAAAAAGATGGCCCCCGGCGCCGTGGCTTTTTTCGGGGCGCTCAGCTTTTTATTGTTTCCGGCGGACACAACCAAGCCCCTGCTGACCCACGCTCTCATGATTCAACCGGGTGTGACATGCCTTCTGGGCGCCCTGTTGATTTATACGGGAAAGCGCCCCTGGCTGTCGTATGTCATTATCCTTGGCGCCTTGCTGAGCTACGAGCCCACGGCCTTGCCTTTTCTTGCGGCGCCTCTGCTGAAAAAGCCCTGGGACAGGCAAAGGATGAAGAAACTGGCCCATCACATCCTGATTGTTTTTTCCCTTATGGCTTTGGCCGGGCTTGTCCGCCTTATGTTCCATGAGGCCAGAATGAATGATTTGGCCTCCGGCCATTTGCTGGAGGCGGCGGCCAAAGCTCTGGCTTCCATGGCCCTTGGGCCCCTCACCATTGTTTGGAGTTATGCCGCCCGGATGTTCGACGGCGCCTGGAGCGTCAGGCCGTGGGGAGCGATGATGGCGGGCTTGTTTCTGGTTATGGGAATCCCCCTTGCCATGGCCTTGCAACAGCCCGGCGTTCGCGCGCAAAACATCAATCCCCGGGTTGTGGGTTTTAAGATCAAGACGAGAATTCTTAATTTTTCCTTCCAAATCAACACAACCTATCATCACCGGGGCATTTTCAGGCTGTTGGTCACGGGAATGGCCATGAGGTTTTGCAGCTATTTATTGGCGTTTTCGTACTGGCCGCCCATGATAACGGCGGGCAGGGAAACCTGTGTGCATATCGCGGCGTCCGTAGGGTCTTCCATGGTTTTCGCCGCCGTGGCCTGGCTCTTCATGATCGTCTGCAAAGCCTACGAGGGGAGGTGGGGCGGCATATTGGCCCTTTGCGCCTATCTGTCGCTATTGGTTTGTTTTCACACCACGGTCCAGGATTCTTTTGCCAAAAGCGCCCAGGTGCAGCGTAGCTTCTGGAATCAAATCATTGCCTTGTGCCCGGATTTGGAGGATGGGACCGTCATTCTCGTCCGGGAGGAAGGATTGCCGAAAACACAATATATCCGGTCCAATTTTTGGACGGATCGATTGATTTTGGAGTTGATGTACGACTTTCCTTCTGATTGGAAGGAACCGCCCCGGTTGTACGTCATGGACTACCGGATTTCCCATAGTTTTCGGCAGGGGCCCAACGGCGAAATTTTATGGGACCGCCCTGTCCCCCCTCCTGAAAACGTAAGGCCTTCCGTTTTGGAGCCCGGAAACGTGATTTTACTGGAAACGGAGGAGAGACGGCTTGTACGCCGCTTCGGCGCCGGCGCATTGGGGCCGGACCTGCAGGTGCAGTTAAGGACCCAAGGCGATGATTTGTTGAACGGCTTTTCCACACGCTCTTTGTTCGCCTTGATCTCGAATAAGCAAACCGGCAAGCCTAAGTAAAACCCGCCTTGTTGCGGCGCTTTTCGCGCATACACATTATCCGTGCAAAAAACTCAAATTTGTGTTGAAATGCGTCTGAATTCTGTCTGAAACACAGAGAAGAGACGCCACGGCGCCGCTTTTGTTTTTAAATGCGCGACAATGCGGAGAATAGCGATGAAAGAGCAAATATCCACGGGCAAGGCCCCGGCCGCCATCGGGCCGTATTCCCAGGCAATCAAATGCAACGGGCTGGTTTTCGTCTCCGGCCAGTTGGCCATCGACCCGGAATCCGGCGAGGTGAAAGGGGACGTGAAAGAGCAGACAAAAACCGTGCTGGCCAATCTGAGCGCCATCCTGGAGGCTGCGGGAACCGGCTTGGCAAACGTCTTGAAAACCACAGTGTACCTGGACGACATCGGCGACTTCGCCGCCATGAACGAGGTGTACGCAACCTTTTTTACGGATGCGCCTCCGGCCAGGGCGGCCTTTGAGGTCGCCAAGCTGCCCAAAAACGCGCTGGTGGAAATCGAGGCTGTGGCGGCTGCGGAATAGCTTGAAAATTGTCTTCCATCAGATAGGGTTAAGCGTAAGAATCTGGGCCAGGGATTTGGCGTCCGTGTAATGCATGGGCGCCTGCCTGCCTTCCGCCCACAACTGGGCCTGGTTGGCGTAATAGGGGCTCAGGTAATGGCCGGACTGCCCGGGCGGGCTGACGATGGTGGCTTTGTCGCCCCGGCTGAAATCCACTGCCATGCGGATTACGCCTCCGGACCTCATGCGAAAGGGATTCTCGGGATCCCAATCCCAAAAGCCGGAATTGATGGTGTGATGGGAGCCCTGGGTGGGGATGGGCTTGAGATTGAGCATGGGGAGTTTGGAGCCCAAGGGGTGATTGAAGTGCATCTGGTGCACCCGGCCCCACTGCCACTGAGCGGGATCGTCGCCAAGCAGATCTTCCAAAACTTCCTTGGTTTGCTTCAGGCTCCTTATAACAATGTCGTTTCTGTTTTCCTTCACGGTCGGCGTGCCTGCATCGTCAAAAAAAGCGTGGTCCGGGTCGTGCAGGATTTTGGTCAAAGCCAGGTCCGGAACATAATAAAGGTAGGGCTGGGACAATTCCTCGGACCAAATCTGATCCCCCACTTCGTCGCGTAGCGTGTTTTCCATCATTTTATAATAGAACACATTGAACACCGTCGCCGCGCAGCTATCTACATTGACGCCGCAATTCCAGGCTTTAATCAGATCCCGGCACTCATTTACGCCTTCGGCATTTTCGCACGCTTCAAGCACGAGAGGCTTCCACCTTTTGGCCACCACGGAAATCGTATCGGTCTGCATTTCCATGATTTTCGACTGATCCACCTTTTGATCGCCCAGCTCCCTGATGATTTCGTCGAATCGGATGGCCCGTTCAAACAAATAATAGTTGGTCAGGTGATAAGGCGCGTTGCCGGGTTCGTTGTTGAATGAGGCGGTGTAGCCTTTTTCCGGGTTGTAGTCGAAGGGGAGCTTTTCAAAGGGGATAAACCCCGTCCACTCATGCCGGCCGGTCCAGCCGGGGACGGGCAGGGCGCCGCCGCCTGATTTACGGATGGGGGGGCTGGCTGTGAACTGCCAGCCGATGTTCCCGTTTTTATCCGCATAACCCAGGTTGAGGTTCATGGTCTTGACGTTGGACAGGGCCTGCCTGAACTCGTCAAAATTGGAAGCCCGGTTCATGGCCAGCAAGCCGTGGATGTCCCATGGCTTTTCAATGTTCAGGGCGGCCCATTGCATGGCGCAGTTTTCGGGCGCCAAGGGCATAACCTCGGAGATGATAGGCCCGTGCCGGGAAACTTTTATCTCCAGGGGGAGCTCTTTGAATTCATCCTCGTCTTTCACCCTGATGGTTTCCGAGATCAGGGCGAAGTCCTTGTATCCGTCTTCCGTCAGATACTGCCCCGGTTCGTCCGGGTTGGTTTTTTCGATAAAGTAATCCAGCTCATCGCCCCGGCCGTTGACTGCGCTCCAGGCGATGTCGCCGTTAAATCCCAAGGGGCCGATGCCGGGGCAGCCCGGCAGGGCGCCGCCCATGACGTTATAGTCCCCGCCGTTAAGATGCATGATGTAAAACAAGGCGGGGAGGGTGGGCTCCAGGTCCGGGCTTCCTGCAAACAGGGGCTTGCCGGACTTTGTCCAGCTTCCTGAAAAAATCATCCAATTGCTTGCTGGAATTTCCATGTCAAAAAAATCGTTGATCCCCGGGCCTTTCCTTGAGGAAGCGTCGGTCAACATGGCCTCCTGAGGGCCTTGATCAAAACTCGCCGGCTTGGCGCCGGTAAGGGTGGGCGCAAACTCGGGATAGGACGGAATAAGGGCCGCTAAAACCTCCTCGCCGGCCTTTTGGCCGATTTGATGCAGCACCAGGTCGATTTTTTTGGAGCGGGTGAGGCTGTAGGACATTAAAAGGGTTATGACGACGCTGTCTTCCGGCGTCCATTCTTGAGGCCGGGCGCCCAAAAAGAGATACTCCCGGGGCAGGTATTCGACGGTTTCAATATAGGCGTTGACGCCTCGTGTATAGTCCAGAATGGCCTGGGCGGTGCGGGGAGGCAGGCTGTCCATGACCTCCTGGGCTCTCCGGTAAAAGCCCACGGTGCGAAGGAATTTGTCCTTTTCCAGGGTGACTTCTCCCAAAACTGAGGACAACTCCCCCCGGCCGGCCAGACGGGCCAGATCCATTTGGAACAACCGCTCCCGGGCGGTTAAATATCCTTGGGCGAAAAAAAGGTCTTGTTCGTTTTTTGCAAAAACATGAGGAATGCCGAACTCATCCGTGTGGACTTCCACCGGCTCTGATAAGCCTTCGAGGCTGAGGCCGCCGGCGTACTCGGGCAGCGCTATTCGAAAAAACAGGTGATAAAGGGGCGGCGCAGCCAAAACCAGTATTACCAGTCCGAACAAGAGATATTTTACGGTCTTCATGCTTTACTCCAAACGCTGCCGAGTCTTGCCTGATGCGCCTTCGCCTGTGCAAACCGCCGTCCCGTCACTGTTCCTTCAACTCCCGCAGGAGATCCAACGCTTTTTTCTGCCGCACCGGATCGCGCACAAAGGTGTGGATGATGGTCAGGATATTGTAGCGCCCCTGCACCACCAGATCCCGGTCGCTTAATTCCCCCTCAGCCCACAGTGCGGCCACGGAAAAATAATTGCGGTACATCAGGATGGCTGCGGTTTCCAAATCCACGTCGCCCCAAAGAAGCTCCTTGTCCACTGCGGTGTTGAGAGTGTTCAGGAATTTTTGCGTACGACGCTGGTGCATTTCGTGGGCCGCGCCCGACCCCATGCGATGAAGCGACGCACTGGCCTGGATGGCGGGCTTGAGCAATTTTTGATTGTCAAAAAACACCTTTTCCATCGCTCTCAGCAATATGATGTAGTACGAAGGCTGCCATTCTCCTTCGCACATGGCCCGCTCCACATCGTCCAGGGCTTTTTCAATACCCTCCGTGCCCTGTTCGAAAATGGCCAGAACCACGTTTTCCTTAGCGCCGAACAGATTATAGATGGTCCGTAAAGCCAGGCCCGACTCCTGGGCCAGCTTGCGCATGGAAAGCGCTTCCATGCCTTCGTTCAAGATAAGGGACCGGGCGGCCTCCAGAATGCGCTTTCGATTGATTTCCGGACTGGATAATCCTTGATTTGACATGGTATTTCCTAAAATCAGCTTAAGATCTTGATAGGTTACAACGGTATGACAGCGCCCTTCCGCTGGTCAACCAATATTTCGCCGAAAGACGCCGACCGACCCAGCAATATCAAGAATAAGGATAAAAATCAAAAAAAGCCTGATTTTGGGCTGTCTATGCTTAATCTGCAGTTTGCTGCAAAATATACAACGCATCTTCCAGGCCGATTTGAACGCCGGAGAGAGGCCTGGCGTCCACGCAACCTCCGATTTCCGGAGTTAAACCAGCCAAGACTTGCAGCGCAATCACCGCATCAGCCAAATCAGGTCCGCCGCTACAGTTGAAATTACAGGGCTTTAAATCCATTTCAACGTCTACGCGGGCGGCATCCCCCTCTTGAACAATAATCCCTGTAATTGTCTTGGTTGCGTACCCGTCCGCGGAAAAAGTCAAGGTATAGGGCTCCTCGCTGGGCAGGAGAATGCGATGGTAGTCGCCTACGTCAGGGTCTGTATAGGCTTTAAAATCCGACTCCCAGGAATCGCTCTTTGCTGTGACTGTCGCCGTGATGGGCAAGCCCGTTTCTTTGTCCGTCACCACACCCCGCACCCCTTTGAGCGCCCAGCCCATGTACGCCAACAGGGAAGCGCGGTTGTCGTTCCAAAGGCCGTCCATGTAGGAATAAGGAGGTGTTTTGATGTTGCTCAATTCCAGGGTGATTTCCATACAACCCATCCATACATAGTTCCAGTCCTGCATGCCTCCGTAGGCGGTGTACCAGTCCGCGCCGTTGGTGATGCCCTGGGTGAACTCTCCATTGTACATTGGCAAGTTCAGGGTGGAGTAGGTCAGAGACATGTCTATAAACAAGTCGTCGTCATCGCACGCCGTGTAAACATAATCGCCTGACGAATTGCTGTCGTAGGGATAATTGGCCACCAGGGCGCCGCCATGTATGTTGGCGGATAGAGTGGAGGACTGCCCGAAAGCCCAGGTCATAATGCGCTGGACTTCAATAGGACGGGGGTCTCCGCTGTAATTAACCAGTGTGTTTGCCGGGTCGTCAATTCGATCCGGGAAATTGCGGTTAAGGTCGTAACCAATGCCTTGCATATTATATCTTTGGTTGGCTGCGTATCCGTCCGGATTCATCAAGGGCATGATCCAGATTTCCATCTCATCAATCAACTTGGTTATATCGGCGTCCGTTCCATAGTTGTTTAGCATGTGGTCGATCAGCCGGAGCATGAGGTCCGTGCCGATTTTTTCATCCCCATGCATGGTGGAGATATACTTAAACTCCGGCTCGTCCTCTTCCACATCCACATTGTCGGAGATTTTCAGAAACAGCAGCTTGCGGCCTTGGTAAGAGTCGCCTATATCCACGACCTTGCATAGGGCTGGATAATTGTTTTCAAAGGTATTCAGCGCGGAAACAATATCATCATAGTCCGGGTAGTCGGTGTAATCCGGGGCGTCCAGGCCCTGGTCTTTTCGCGTTTCTAGAACGACTCTTTGGGCTGTATATCCCAAATCCAAAATGCTTTGAAACTGGGCGCCGCTCACATAGGCCCAGACAGTCGTCCCGTTTCGATTGGTAACGTTGACGCCGCTTTTCGTCAACCGGGAGGCCTGGGCTTTGGAAATATCCGTAATCTTGATTTCAAAGACGGGTTCCATATCGGCTGCGTTAGCGCGGCTTGGAAGAGCGAAAGATGCTGCAGACGCCAGAACGGCTGTTAAAACAAAAAATAAAAAAAAGCGGCAAAGCCGTTTATGGAGAAAGCGGGGCTTATTCATGGGGTCCGACTCTGGATGCAAACAGTAAATATGGCTCCCATCCGGTAAAAAACGCACTATGGCCTATCCTTCCTGATAACGTCATTGGCAATAACCGGGGCGCTAAGCCCGTATTGCCGGGCAAAGGGCGTAATAAGCAAATACAATGCCATGTGCAACAAAAGCACGGCAGCCCTTCGCCCTAATGTCAGGCGCATGGAAAACAGGAACCTGATTCTGCGGAACCCCCTTTAATTCCGCAGCTTGTCGGTAGGGTCGTCCTCGTCTAACATGGTTTGCAGAGCCTCTTTTTCTTCCTGGTTGGGAAGAATTCCCCTTAGGTCTGCTTTTAAAACGCAATCATTGTTCCGGGAAGGTAAACCCTTTCCGTTTGATCACCTTGACGCAGGCGTCCACGACGGCGGGGTCGAAAATCGTCCCCTTCTTGGTGATGACTTCCTCCAGGGCTTTTTCCATGCCCAAGGCCGGCCTGTAGGGCCTGTGAGACGACATGGCCTCCACCACGTCCGCCACGGCCAGGATTTTGGCTTCCAGCAGGATTTCATCCCCGGAAAGGCCTTTGGGATATCCGGACCCGTCCAGCCTTTCGTGATGCTGGACCACGATATCGGCGATGGGCCAGGGGAATTCCACCTTTTTCAGGATGTCGTACCCGACTTCCGAATGGGTCTTGATGAGAGTGAACTCCGTGTCCGTAATTTTTCCCGGCTTGTTCAAGATGGCCAGAGGAATGGCTATTTTTCCAATGTCGTGGATAACGCCGGCCATTCTGAGGCCGTCCATTTTGCCCTTGGAGATGTCCATTTCCTCGCCGATGGCCACCGCCAGCTTCACAACCCGCCTTTGATGGTCGGCGGTGTAAGGATCGCGAATGTCCAGGGTGTTGGCCATGGCGGTGATGGTGCCCTCCATGGCTTTGCGGAGCATTTTCAGGTTGGACCGGAGCTTGCCGGTTGTGGCTTTGTGCTCCAGGATTTCCATCTCCAGGGCCACGGTCCTTTCCACCACCTTGGCTTCCAGACTGTCGTTCAGCTCTTTAAGCTGCTTTTCCGCTTCTTCCTGAGCCGAGACCTTTTTCTCCAGTTTCTGGGTGATTTCCTCCAGGGCTTCTTCCGTCTGGGTCAACTCGTAGTTTCTCAGGACCGAGTCTTCGTAGATGGAAAGGAGCAGTCCCAGCATCTGGCCGGGCGTGGACTTGACCGAGTAGTCCTTGCCCTTGAAGGTAAAGTCCAGGGACGGGATGGCGTCCGGGTCCGGCCCTATAATGGGGGTCATGAGATGGTGCTCGATTTTTGACGAAAGAAAGTAGCCGTTATAGGGCTTGGTGACGTAGCAGTCGCCCCTGGCGCTCACCCCCCGGATAACGTCCACCGGATCTGACAGGGAGGTCAGGAGGAGGACGGGTATGTGCATGAGCTCCGGGTCGTTTTTTACAGCCTCGCAAAACTCGTAACCCGACATTTCAGGCATTTCAATGTCCGTGATGATCAGATTGGGCGGGTCGGCCTGGCACATTTCCAGGGCCTCCTTGCCGTTGGACGCCGCCATCACCTGGTATTTTTGTTCTTCCAGCAATATTTGCAGTTTGAGGGACTGGGTAGGGCTGTCTTCAGCAATGAGAATTTTAGTTTCCGCCTTGTTGATTACGCTCATATTACTTGTCCTTCCGAGAATAGATCCTCTTGCTTTACTTCTTGTCCACCAGGGAATTTAAAAACGCGGCTATTTCCATGGGATTCATGATTTCCTTGGCGCCGTTCAGGCGGATAGCCTCCCCGGGCATGCCGTGCACCACCGAAGACTCTTCATCCTGGGCGATTGTGATGGCGCCTTTGTCGCGCATTTCCTTCAGTTCGGCGGAACCGTCCGATCCCATGCCGGAAAGCAGGATTCCCACGGCTGAATCTCCGTAGCTTCTCGCCACAGAGGTGAATAAGAACGATACTGAGGGGCGAACCCCGTTTTCCAAGGATGCTTTGGATAATACCACCTTCCCGCTTTTCATTACCCCCATATGATAATCATCGGGAGCGAAATATACATGTCCTGGCTTGATAATACCGCCGTGTTCAGGAATTTCAACCGGGAGGGAGCTTTCTTTATTCAACCAACCCACCATACCGGATAAAAAACCCTGGGAAATATGCTGGACAAACAAAATGGGCAAATGGAAATCGCGTCTGATATTCGTCAAGATGGTTCGAATGACCGGAGGCCCGCCCGTGGAGGCGCCTACGGCGACAAGTTTGATTTCCGCCTTTTCCTTCGCCGGCATGGGCGCGGGGGAAGGCGGCAGTTCCGGCGTTACCTTTCTAAGCCTGGAGGAGCGCCGCACCACTTTGACTTCGCTCATGAGCTTGACCGTGGAAATGAGCTTGCGGCACATCTGGGCGTATTCAGGATGCCCCGGGCCTTTGGGCTTTTCCATGGCGGCCACGGCTCCGGCCTGCATGGCCCGGAAGGTGTTTTCCACATGGTCTGCAGACAGCAGGGTGCTGTTGATGACGATGGGAACCGGGCTTTGCTCCATGATGATTTGCGTAGCTTCAAACCCGTCCATTTTATCCATATGGATGTCCATGATAACGACATCTGGCTTCTTTCTCGCCACCATATCAACGGCCTGAACGCCATTGTGGGCCATACCCACCAAGTTCAACTCACCGTCCGACTCGATAATGGCGGCGAGTTGTTCTCGCACTGTGGGAGAATCGTCCACAACCAGAACTTTTATCATCCCAACCTCTCAATTAGATCAAACGATCAATGACTTCCAATAGATTACTTTGATCAAAACTGGCTTTAACAATGTACGCATTGGCGCCGACCTCGATGCCGCGCTCCTTGTCTTCCTTGGAGTCCAGGCTGGTTACCAACACCACGGGGGTTTCCGCGCGGGATTGGTGTCCCCTGATTTTCGCCGTCAACTCAAATCCGTTCATGCGAGGCATTTCCACGTCCGAAACCACGGCGTCGAAGACGCCGGTCTCAAATATGTTGTAGGCCTCCAGGCCGTCAACCGCCGTGGTGACGACATAACCCGCCGCTTCCAGGATGTTTTTAATAAGCATCCGGGACGTAATGGAGTCCTCGGCGATGAGTATGGTCCGTTTTCTGGCGGAGTCCCTGTCTCCTTCCATGGCTTCGCCCATGGCGGCCCGGAAGCTGAGCGCGGCGCTCTTCATAAGATCCGATACATTGAGCACAGGCACAACCTTGCCCGATCCCAAAATGGTGGCGCCCGCCACATTGGGAACCCGGGACAACTGGCGGCCCAGACTCTTGACCACAACCTCCTGCTCGCAAACCACCTGGTCCACGGAAAAAGCCATGCGTTTGTCGCCCGCCGCCATAATAACCAAGGTCAGAAGGGGCTCGCGGGCCTTTTCCAGGGAGGCTTCCAGACTTAGGACGCCGCCCAGGTTGGCGACGGATAAAATCTGGTCGTTTATCGTCACGGAAGCGCGGTTTTCCACGGTTTGAATTTCTTCTCTGGGCAGGCGAAGCACCCTCTCCACCTGAGCGCCGGGCACGATGAAAGGCTGTTTTTCCGCTTCAATAAGAACGCCCCGGAAAGTAGCCAGGGTGACGGGCAGGCCGATCTTGAAGCTCGTTCCCACGCCTTCTTCCGTCTCCACGGAAAGAACGCCGCCCAGCTTCTCCACGGTTTCCGCCACAATGGCCATGCCCAGGCCGCGTCCGGAAATCTCCGTGATAATGGGGCTGGTGGAAATCTCGGAGCGAAAAATGAGGCTGACGGCCTCCTGATCCTGCATTTGCTCCGCTTCCTGTTGGGTGATAACGCCCTTTTTGATGGCTTTTTCCTTGAGGCGGGGGAAGTTGATGCCGCCGCCGTCGTCCTTCAGCAGAATTTCCACCTTGCCGCCTTCATCCTGCGAAACCGTCAGGTTGATGGTTCCTGCACGGTGTTTGCCTCTTTCCACCCGTTCTTCGGGCGTTTCCAGGCCGTGGTCCACCGAGTTGCGCAGCAGATGAATGAAGGGGCTTTTCATTTGCTCCAGAATCCGCCGGTCGATTTCAATTTCGCCGCCCTGGAGGATAAGATCCACTTCCTTGTTCTGATTGCGGGAAATATCCCGGATCATGCGCGGAAAGCCATCGAACAAAGTGGAAAAGGGGAGCATGGTGACCCTTTTTACTTCATCCAGAAGGTCGTCCGCAAAGCGGGAAAGGTTGCGATGGTCCTGTTCCGAGGCCTTGGTCAGGTTCCGGATTTCGTGGCCCAGGTTTTGAACATGGTTCTGGTTCCAGTCCAAAAACTCCATGATCTGAGCGAGATGACCGGCGCCGCGGTCGCTGTCGCCCTGGACGCCTTGCTGCTGGACTTCCCTGCGCAGCCACCGGATTTCCGTTTTAAAACGGGACCATTTCTTTTCCCAGAGCTCAATGCCTGAAGCCGTATCTTTCAGGTTTTGGGAATGCTGCAGAGAAACCAGTTTTAAAGAAACCAGCTCCTCGGCCTTTAGCAGAATGGAGTCCAGCTTGGAGGTGGCAATGCGAACGGTTTCCGCGATTTGCGAGCGTACGGCCGCTGCTTCTCCCGGCCTGGGCGTTTTGGAGGCGGCCGGCTTGGCGCTTTCCGCTTTGGGCTTGGCTTCCTTGGCCGCAGGCTTGGCCTTTTTGGCCGCCTTGGGTTTTGCCTTGGGCTCCGGTTCAGGCTCCGGTTCAGGCTCCGGCTCGGCTTCCGGTTCAGGCTCCGGCTCCGGCTCGGCTTCCGGTTCGGGCTCCGGCGAGGACGCCTTTAGAGGCTGGTCTTCATCCTCGTCAAAATACTCGTACTCTTCGTCCTCGTCATCCTCGTCGTCGTAAAGGCCGCCGTAATCCTCGTCCTCGTCTTCCGCCTCCTCGACGTCTTCAGGCTCCTCCGCTTCCGCGGCGGCTTCCTGAACTTCTTCAACCTGATCCGTTGCGTCGTCATCCCCTTCAGATTTGCCGTCGCGCCAATCCATAAGCCTTTTGGTGACGTCGGCCATTTCGTCTTTATTGACGTTGGGATCGTCGTCAATATTGGCAAGGCAGTTTTCAAAGGCGTTTACGGAATCATGCAGGGTGTCAAAAAGTTCCGTGCAGAGTCCTATTTCCCGCCTTTTAATGCCAGCCAGGACGCTTTCCGCCACCTGGGCCAGGGATTCGATTTCCTTGAGGTTGACGGCCCGCGCCGCTCCCTTCAAACTATGGGCCTCACGGAAAACCTCTTCCACCAGGGCTGCCTGGCTTTCGGGATCCTTGGCCTTTTCCAGCCCAAGAAGCCCGGATGACATGTTTGCCAGGCGCTCGTCAGCTTCCAGCCTGAACGCGCTCCGAAGTCTTTTTAACAGTTCCTCTTCATTCATAACTCATCACCTTCACACTTTGAACTTGCCTGCCAGTTCCTTCATGCGTTGACCAAGTTCGTGCATGTCTGAAATCGCGCCTTCCAATTGCTTGGCGCCATCCACATTCTGGAGGCTGGCGTCTTTGATGCTTGTCATGGCCTGGCTAAGTTGATCCATACCCGCCATCTGCTGGCGATTTGACGCTGCAATCTGGGCCGCAGCCCGGGCCGCCTGATTGACGCTTTCCACCAAGTCCTGGATGGTTTGTCCGGATTGGCTGGACAGGCCGACTCCGCTGTCCACAGCCTTGCTTCCTCTTTCCGTGGCCATGACGGCCGTGCTGGTGGCGCTCTGAATATCGTTCAGAATAGTGCGCACCTGACCGGTGGCCTGTTTGGATTGGTCCGCCAGATTTTTCACTTCCTGGGCGACGACCGAGAAGCCCTTGCCGTATTCCCCCGCCTTAGCCGCTTCAATGGAAGCGTTGACCGACAACAGGTTGGATTCGTTGGCTAAGTCGCCCACCGCGTCAATAATGTCTCCAATGCTTTGGGTTTGCTCCGAAAGTTTGACAATGCTTTCAGCAATAAACTCCATTTCCTCTTTGACGTGGTTCATGCCCATGAGGGCGTCATGAGTGGCTTTTTCTCCGGACTCGGAGTGTTGCGCTGCGGACTCCGCCGTGTCCGCCACTATTTCAGCTTTTTCGCTGGTAAGGGCGGCGGTTTGCTTGACTTCCTCCATGGTTGTGGAAATCTCGGAAATGGAGCTGGATGTCTGGGCCGAACTGCTCGCCAGTTCGGACGCGGTGGACGATATCTGGCTGGATGAAACCGCCAGAAGCTCCGAGCCTTCCTTGATCTCTATCACCATGGCCTGCAGTTTGCCCATGAACACGTTGAACCATTTCGCCAGGTCCGTCAGTTCGTCGCGTCCCTCTTCCTTAAGGCGAACCGTAAGATCTCCGTCTCCTTCTGACATGTCCCGCACCATCAGGGCGATGCGCCTGATGGGCCGCGTAATGCCTTCGGATATGAACAGGGAAAGCAGGATAAAAGCTCCCATGGCAAGGACTCCCACCCCGGAAATCCACTTGGCGACCTTTTTCAGCATGTTTTGTCCGTGCTGGTCCAGATTGTTTTCCATGGCGTGGACCTGGTTCATGGGGAGGCCGGCAAGGGCGAAGCCCAGGACGGTTCCTTGGTTGGTTTCTAGGGGGATGGTTTTGACCAGGTAATCGTTACCCGCCAAAGAGGCGATGACAGGGGCGTTAACCCCTTCCGTCAGCAGCTTTTGCGAGGCATTGCCCTCGAGTTTAAGAGCTTCGTAAATATCCCGGCCGTCCCTCACCTTAAAGCCGGCTTGAGACGCCGCCTGGTTTCCGAGAAAAATCGCCGCGGGCGCTCCGGTGGCTTCATTAAAAGACGCCAAAGCGTATTCCAAGTGGTCGTAAAGCTTGCCGGTCAGCAGAAAAGCTCTGGTGTTGTCAAATTCGTCCTTGATCAAATTGGCGGAGATCAAAGCAGCCGTTTCCCGTTCATAGCTCTTGCCCTGATTCGTCAGGCCTACGGCGGAAAGGAATTCTTTGGAAAGATTCCGGGCGTGAATCTGGGCGGTATTTTCCCTTGCCGAGGCCGCCAAATCCATCGCCTTGCAGAAGTCGGCCAGAACCTGGGCGTTTTCGTTATTGGGGTAGGCGGTCAGAATTTCGTTTTTTAAAGAAACGATAACGGCAAAGTCAAACTTGCCGGATTCAACTACTGCGTATGAGCTCATTTTCGAAGATTGCTCTTCGTCATTTTCCAGTCTGGAGGAAAAAGCGATCTCCTCAAGCAGGATATTGGTCTTTAATTGCAGTTCATAGCTGCTGAGAACATTAAGCTGTACAAAATCGATATTTTCGCTCAGGTCCGTATTTCCTGCAATTTCAAGGGCCGCGGAAAGCATGTCCTTGCCCACCAGGCTAAGATGTTTGTTCAAAAAGTTTTCGTAAGTGCTCAGCCTTTCCTTTTCCCGACTGGTGGCTTCCTGTACAAGGTCCTGGAACTGATTCTCAATTCCTCCACGCAAAGTAATGTTTACCGCAAGGAGTATGATCAGGATGATAACGGCAACGCTGGTGCAAAAGTAAATCAGGATACGGTTTTTTATACTTCCCATGCCACCTCCGCCACTAGTCCCAGGGGGTACTTTATTCCACTTCCAAGTTCACCACGATTCTTTTATCCTGTAGAATGCGTAAACCATCCAAGATCACAAGGCCTCCGGCCGTGACGCCCTTCAAGTACTGCGCCCTTAATCCCGTCAATGTAGGCAGGGAGGGCTGAATTTTTTCCGAGGGAATGGAGTTGACTCCCTTTAACTCGTCCGCCAGGACGCCGAATTCCATGTCGTCCGAAGCAAGGATGATGACCCGGGAGTTCTCCGTGATTTTTTGCTTGGGCAGTTCAAAAAATTCTTTCAGGTCCACTACGGAAAGAATTCTGCTGCGCACATTGATCACGCCCAAAACGAATGACGGGGTGCACGGAATAGGCGTGCAGTCTTTGTAGGGGTATACTTCCCTGATGCATGAAAGTTCAATGGCGTATTTTTCGTGCGCCAGCAGGAACTCCACCACATCCAGCTTTTCCCCCGCGCCCTTTCCCTCGTCCTTGGACCGGGCGGCCAGAAGTTTGGCTCTTTTTTTCAAGGCGCTCTTGATTTCTTCTCCGGACATTTCTCCGGCCTGATTGTAAGACGCCCTGGCCTCGTCCAATTGTTTTCTGACTTCCGTCCACCGTTCATCGACGGAAAGATTGGCTTTCTCTATTGTTTTTTGCGCCTGGCTGTTCATAGGATCAATCCCCTAAAATCATGGAACGAACAATCTCCGTAAGCCGCCCCGCTGTCATTCCCCCGGAGTGGGGGATTACTGCATCCGAGTCAAGGTCCAGCAGCAAGGATAAGGCGTTTTTAAAATGCCTCCTCGCTTCATTGGCCTTGCCCTGTTTTTTCATTGTGTTGCCCAACGTGAAATGGGCCAATATAAATCGGGAGTCCAGGAAAAGGGAGGCTTGAAGCAAGTCCGCCGCTTTTTCCGAGTCGCCCAACTCTGCATAAACCGTGGCCAGCAAATAGCGGTGGCCGGGGTTTAATTTGTCCGCGTCCACGGCCTTCCCGCCCCATTTGCGGGCTTCTTCCAGCTTGCCCATATTGGCGTAAGTCCTGGCCAAAAGGGCCATGGCCCTGCTGTCCGGCTTCATTCCCGCCTTCGCGTCGGCCGCTGAAATAATTTCAAGCAGGCAATTCACCGCGTCGTCGTAATTGCCTTTTTCCACAAGTTCAAGCGCCTTATCAAGCATGCGGTCCGCGTCCAAGGGCTCCATTTTTTTCGCCCGGTCGACTTCCGGCCTGGGCGGAGCCGTACGCTCGACTCTGGGCGGGCGCCTGGTCAACGGCGTTCTTGCGGGAAAATTCGGCAGAGGCGTCTCTTTTTTTACGGGGGCGGACTCAGCCTTTGTATCCACAAGGTCCGCGCCTTGCACTTTATTTCTTGCGGCTTGCTTTTGAAAAATAATGGCGCCTGGATACCGTATATGCGCCAAATTGGGATGCTCCACAAAAGCCGCTTCGCTAGGCCCTACAAAAAACCAGCCATTGTCCGCCAAGGCCCAGGCTATTCTCTCTATAACCGTGTCCCGCAACTTCTGATTGAAGTACATCAACACGTTGCGGCAAAATACCACGTTGACGTCTTCCGTGTGCGTCACCGCCGAGGGATAAACCGGGTCCACCAAGTTGAGGTTGGTGAAGCGTATGGCCTTTTTCAGGCCCTTTTCCACCTCAAACCGGTTGTTCCCGTGTACGGTGAAATATTTTTCCACCATCCAATTGGGAGCGTTCCGCAAAGACCAGTTGGTGTATATGCCCTTTCTGGCTTTTTCCAAAAACCGGGAGTTGATGTCCGTCGCCAGGATGGAAAAGTCTTTGGCCGTCCAGTAAGGCTTCATGCGGTCAACAACCATGGCCATGGTGTATGGCTCTTCCCCCGTGCAGCATGCGGCGCTCCAAAAACGCGGCGGCTTGCCTTTTTTGGCGCATTTTTCGAAAATGTCCGGCAGGATTTGATGTTGGAGGGCGTTAAAGTGGCTTTCGTCACGGAGAAAAAAAGTTTCCCCCACCGTCAGGTGCGCAACCAATGTGTCCAATTGAACCTTGGTGACCGGGGACCCCAACAATCCCTGAATGCAGGATGTGGTGTCCTCGAAACCCAGCTCCAAAGCGGCTGCGCGCACCCCCCTCTCTAAATCGTGCCACCTCTCCGGCGGAAAAAAAAGGCCGATTTTATTCTGTATTAACTCGCTAAGGCGAGCAAATAAATTTTTTTCTATGTTTTGGGCCATGGAGCACTTAAGGCTGTGAGTGGTTTTCCACCTGGCTGCTTACCTTGTGGATTTCCTGTCCGGAAAACAGGTTGTCGATATCATAGATCAGGACGCTTTCATCTCCGGATTTTCCCACGCCTTCCATGAATTGCCCCATTTCGGGGAAAAGCTCTTCTGCGTCGGATAAATCTTCCGGACCAAACTCAGCCACGCCCTCCACTTTATCCACAACAATGGAGGTCGTCCAGGTGGATGTCTGGAAAATGATGATTCGGTCCTCCATCTCCATCCGGCGGGGACGCAGCCCGAATTTTTTTCTGATATCGACTACGGGAATCATCCTGCCGCGAAGGTTGATCAGGCCGGACATGATTTCCGGCGCTTCGGGAAGAGTGATCAACTCCACGGCGGGGATCACCCGCTCCACAGCTTGAAGGTCAATACCGTATCGCTGTTCATCTAAAATGAACACAAAGTATTGTTTTTTCTGACTCATAAAGTACCCGCCACATATTTTGCTTGGAATAATCAGGCAAGGAGGATGGCCCATTGCACTGTCAAACCAGAACTTTAGCACAATACTGGCCGAGAGTCAAAGCTCCTTAAGCCAGATTTGGTCCGAAGCAGTAATTCTTTTTCGGGCGGGACTTTTGTGAGGAAGGAACTATGCTGAAATAACATAAAAAAATGACTTTATGCTTGCAAACTGTTAAGGCTTGGCCAATCTTCGCCCCGTTCTCCACAAGGGTGCGGCGGATCCCCCTTAAAGATCAAAGTTGCTTGCAGCGTTTTAAAATAATTGCTGTTTATAACGATTTGAAATAGAGCCCCAAAACGCCTCCGCTTTTGTCCTGGTATAATGCTTGAGCCTGGAATCCCGTGAGATCGCACAGATAAAATTTGGCCGCGTCATTGGCCGTGTTGGAAACCATCATGCCCATAACCACGGGGCTGTATTGGCTGAGGTCCACGTTTTTCATGGCCTCATAGCAGGCCAGGACCTTTTCGCAGGTTTTGTCCGAAACCGCGTCTCCCCCCTGATTCCCGTATCCGGCGGGAGGATTGGCAACCTTGGGCGCAGCATCCTGGTCCGTGTCTGCGTGGAGTTCGCAGGTCAGGCTTATGGCGATTTTTTTAGGGCCGCCGCCTGCAACCAGCAAATCCGCTGCCACGTCCGGGTTGGAATGCACCGTTTGATACCGCGTCACTGTCACGTTCCCAAAGGTGTTGATGAACTGAAGCGCCTGCTCCACCTGAGCCCACGGCGACCAGTCCCCCTCAGACAAGTAGGCCTGCTGAACTGCCGAGCCCCTTGATTTTCCCCATTTGGTCATGGCCTGAACAAGGTCCGCTATCGGTTTGCTTATCATAATGGACTCCTGTAAAAATGCGCGGCCTGGATCTTAAAGGCGCGCGTTTGAACGCGGTTAGCTTTCTTTGTGCTCCGCCTTTTTTTCCAGATCCACCAGGATGGCGATCTCCACAAGAATCTCCTGGCATTTTTCAAAAAAGCGCCCAAAGCCCTCCTGGAGCATTTCAAACTCCTTTTTCAATTGCAGCAGAGATTCTTCCAAAGGAACCTTTTTGGGCGCCTTGCCTTTGCCGTTCATATCCTGAATACGGTGCTGGGCCTGCTCCTGGCGTTTGTTGACCAGATTGGCGGCTTGGGTGACGGCTTCACATGCTTCGTTGGATAAAATCATGGCCTTTTCCACTGCGATCAGCTGGGACTCGGCCGCTTCCTGCATGGCTTCCTCTTGGAGGGCGCCATGGCTTCCGTAATCTTCGTAGTATACTTCGTCTTCCATGGGTTTATCCTTTCAATTCGGTTCGCCTTTGCAGGCATGAAGCCGGTTTATGCAGCAGCATCCTTAGAAAGGACGCTATACGTCCCCGGGCGTAAAAGGGGGCGCTTCCGGATCTCCCTCCGCTTCCTGAACTTCAGCGCCGGACTGATCCTCCGGCTGTTCGCTGTTCCGGTTCATTTCTTCATGCTCTTTTTGATGATGCTTTTTGAACAATTCAGCGAATTTTGCCAAAATGCCCTGGCCGCCGTTTTCCCCGTTCTGTTTGTCTTTTTCCGGCGCATGGCTGTCTTGGGCCGTATTTCTTTGGGACGCCGTCCCGGAGCAATGGTCGCAGTTAAAAAATTTGGACCCTGTCTTGGCGGCGTTGGGTAGGGCGTCGGCCGCATTCCGGGGTTTCTCCGGGGGCGCCAAGACCCCCAGCATTCGGGCGCAGGTTGAGGTGGTGGAGGCGCCGCCGATCATCTGTGCGTGATGTTGGGTGGAAACGGCGTTATGCAAAGCCATGCCCATGGTGTCCGCCATCACGGCGTTTATCATGGCCATGGATTGGGGCGGGGACTCCCCAACCATCATGGCGTTGAGCTGGGTGACGGCGTCCGTTATCTGGCTGTTGACGGATTGGTCGGACATGGTTTTGCTCCTTTCATATTATATTTTCCACAACGGCGGAGGCCACGGTCACAAGCCCCAGACGGTTGACTTCCACTGTCGCCGACCCTCCGGGGGCGATCAGGGCCGAGGCGTAGGTAAGCCGCATGACTCCGTCCTGGCCCACGGAAGTGGATTCAACGGTTCCCGCAGCGATCAGGTTGAATATTGCACTCATGTAATCCCTGACTATTTTTCGGGCCTGAGGCTGGTCTTCGCATTTGAGAATCGTATTCCGGATGAGGTTGAGCATGGCCGTCGCCTTGCAGGAGAATCCAACTTGCCGAAGGTCGGCCAGGGCGCTTTTTATTTCCATGTCCAGGTCGTCGGGATTGTACTTTTTACCCAAAGTTACAGTCTCCACAAGACCGTCGCATAATTCGTTGTAATCCTCCCAGACCAACTGGGCCCGTTTTTGGCGGGCGCTGCGGCTTTTGGCGCTATACTTGTTGCAGACCGCTTCGTAAAGGCGGAACAGGGCCTGGAATTCCTTGGGGGTCTGGCAGAGCTGCAGGGCGAATTCGCAGGACTCCTTTCTGATTGCAAGATCCTTTTTGGTCGCCTCCCGCTCCTGTCGGCCTATGGCGATTGCATACAGGGCCAGGCGGTCCGCCAGGTTCATGACCTGAAACACGGGCTTGTCCTTGATTTCAAAGGACCGTAAAAAATCAATCCCCTTGCCTAGCTGCTTGAAATTGAGGATGGAGTGCCTCGTCAGGACGTCCCGGACGCTTTCCTCCCTCCTGGCCGTTCCAATGAGGGCCAGGTCGTCTTCAGGCAGGGTCCATAGCTTGAGAGGATCGATCAGCAGGTTCAAATCCCCAAGCAGCATCAATTTGGTTCCGTGAAGCCCCTCCTGGACGAGGGACAGCAACTCCAGTTCGCTGCCGACCATATAACTGTCCGTTTGGCTGTGCATGGCGAACCGGAGCCACTGGGGCCCTCCCTGGATACGCTCGGCAATGAGCCGGAATCTGTGGGAAAAGGCCCCGATGTTCTCCATGAGTTTGTCGGCTACGTATATCAAATCCTCACCTCCCGCGCCGCGGGCTTATGCCTTCATAAGGGTGCGGCTTAAAGGCTTTAGAGGAGTCCGCCTTTAGGATGCTGGGTCGAAGTCGCCTAAGACCTCTTTGGCGCTGGCGCTTATCTTGCCAAAGGAATCGGCGGCTTTTGTCGCCATGTCAATGGCGTCTTTCAGAGCCTTGTCCAGGTATTCCTGGTTTTTGGTTTCCAGAAATTTGGCCATGGCCACGCCCTGGGCGGTGGCGCTCATGGTGGAAACGTTGCGCATGTAGTCCACTGCGTCCTGGATCGCTATGGCCATGGACTGGGAAATGGACTGAAAGGCCTTTCCCTTGCCTTCCATGACCACCACGCCCGGATCCATGGTTGCTGACTGCAGTTGGGTCAGCGCGTCGGTAACCTGGGAGTTCACATTGTCCGGCATAGGTCCATCCTCTGTCTTAGGCTTTTTGAAGCAGGGCGGCTCAGCTGTTCCCAGGCTCAAATCCTGACAAGGCTGTCTTGCCGTTATTCCCTACTGTCGTTAATAGCGTCGCCGCGGCTTCCACCATGGATTTCGCCTTATCAAAGACGGGTTCATAATCCCCGGCCTCGGCCACGTTTTCCAGGATCTTGGCGCATGTCTGGGTGGTCGCCGCTGAGGCGATTTGCTGCATGCCGTGCTGGGTTTCAGCGCCGTTGTGCATGACCATGCCGATGGTCTGGGCCATGACCGTATAGACCATGGACATGGAAGCCGAAGGCGCCATGCCCACGCTCATGACGTTGGCCTGAACCACGGCGTCGGTTATTTGGGAATTGACAGTGCTAATGGCCCAGCCCTCCTATCCGGCGCACGCCAGGATTGCGTCCCGGGTTATCCGCCGCCATGGTCATTGCTGGATCCGCCCATTCCGTCCAACACCTTCATGGTGGCGGATCCCGTGGCTGCGGTGTCCAGGCAGAACAGGGTGGATACGCTCTGGGTGGTGGCGGCCTGGGCCGTCACATTGGACTGCTGCTGGCCCGATGCGGCGTTGTGCGCCGCGTTGCTCAGAGCCTGGGACGTGGCCATAAAAAGGTTTCCCATGCCCATGGCCGGAGAACTGCCCACCACCTCGGTATTGGACTGGGTGACCGAGTCCGTTATCTGGTTGTTGACGGATGTGGGAAATGCCATGACTTACCTCCTTTTTTCTATTGCCCCAAAATCTTGGTGGTGGCCAAACCCGCGCTGGCGGTGTCCAGACAGAACAGGGTGGACACGCTTTGGGTGGTGGCGGCCTGGGCTGTCACATTGGTCTGCTGTTGGCTGGTCGCGGCGTTGTGGGCCGCGTTTCCAAGGGCCTGGGAGGCGCTCATAAACAGGTTTCCCATGGCCATGGCCGGGGAAGTCCCCACCACCTCCACGTTGGACTGGGTGACTGAGTCCGTTATCTGGTTGTTGACGGATGTGGGAAATGCCATTGTTCAACTCCTTTCTCAACTGCTCCTAAATGCTGTCCAGGACCTTGGTGGTGGCCACTCCCGCAGTCGCCGTGTTCAGGGAGTAAAGCAACGCCACCCCCTGAGTGGTGGCCGCCTGGGCCGTCACGTTGGTCTGCTGCTGGCTGACCGTGGAGTTATGGGCCGCATTGCCCAAAGCCTGGCTGTTGGACTGATAAAAATTTCCCATGGCCACGGCCGGGGAGGAGCCAACCACCTCCACGTTGGCCTGGGTGATGGAATCCGTGACTTGATCATTGACAGAAGTGGGAAACGCCATGATTCAGTTCCTTTCACGATGGGGTTTGACCGGCCCCCATAATGGATGTTGTAGCGAGGCCGGTGGCGGCCGTCTCCAGGCAGAACAGGGTGGCTATTCCCTGCGTGGTTGCGGCCTGGGCGGTCAGATTGGTTTGTTGCTGCGAATAGGTGGCGTTGTGCGCTGCATTGCCCAAGGCATGGGAGATGGTCATGAACAAATTGGCCATGGCCATGGCCGGGGACCCTCCCAAGACCTCCAGGTTAGCCTGGGTGATGGAATCTGTGATCATGGTGTTCACAGAAGTGGGAAACGCCATGATTTAGCTCCTTTCATCGGGCCTTAGGCGCCGAGAACCTTGGTGGTGGCCACGCCTGCCGTGGCCGTATCCAGAGAGTACAGGGTCGCAACGCCCATGGTGGTGGCGGCCTGGGCCGTCACATTGGTCTGCTGCTGGCTGGTTGTGGCGTTATGAGCCGCGTTGGCCAGAGCCTGGGCGGTCGCCTGGTACAAATTGCCCATGGCCACGGCCGGAGCGTCGCCCAAAACCTTTACGTTGGCTTGAGTGACCGAATCCGTAATCTGGTTGTTGACTGACGTGGGAAATGCCATGTCCTTGCTCCTTTCCTAATAGGTGAAAAACAGCGCGGACGCAGGGCTATGCGCCAAGCACCTTGGTGGTGGCGATGCCCGCGGAAGCCGTATCCAGGGAATACAAAATGGCCACGCCCATGGTGGTGGCCGCCTGGGCCGTCACGTTGGTCTGCTGCTGACTGGTGGTGGCGTTATGGGCCGAGTTGCCCAAAGCCTGGGCGCTGGCCTGGTACAGATTGCCCATGGCTACGGCCGGGGCGTCGCCCAAAACCTTGGTGTTGGACTGGGTGACCGAATCCGTGATCTGATTGTTGACTGAAGTCGGAAATGCCATTGGTTTGCTCCTTTCACATGTGGGTTAGGGATCAGGCGCCAAGCACCTTGACCGTTGCAATGCCTGCTGTGGCTGTGTTGAGGGAGTAGAGCAATGCGACCCCCTGCGTGGTGGCGGCCTGGGCCGTTACGTTGGTTTGCTGCTGGCTGGTGGTGGCGTTGTGAGCCGCGTTGGCCAGGGCCTGGGCGGTCGCCTGATACAGGTTGCCCATGGCCACGGCCGGGGCGTCGCCCAGAACCTTGACGTTGGCCTGGGTGACTGCGTCCGTGATTTGATTGTTGACTGACGTGGGAAATGCCATGTCGCCCTCCTTGTTGTGAAGTTACGCTGCTTAAAAAGGCCCGGGCGCCTTGGGATGAGAAAGGAGTCCGGCCCCGGTGCACGCTGAAAAAACTTGGTTTGCGAATCGTAATTGAGTAGTGTGTACTACTTGATAAACATTCGTGTCAATCTTTTTTTTCACCCCCCTAAAAATATTTTTCCGGGCCCCTGCCCGGGAAAAAAGCTCCTTGACAGGCGGGGGCGCCCTGCGTCATGTTTCACCCCTGCTTTGAATTTTCTGCGGAAATATTCAAAGTGTAAGAGGCTTGAGCATTAAGGAGCATATTTTTAGTAAGTTATAGGAATGGAAAGATTTATGGATTTACGAAAGTTGTTTTATCCCGAAAAAATCGCCGTCGTAGGCGCTTCTCCTGGATTTGACGGCGGAAAGATGCCGTTTTTTCAATTTTTGCAGTTCATGGAATATAAAGGGGCCTTGTATCCGGTCAATCCGGCCCACGCGGAAATCTCCGGGGTAAAGGCTTATCCCTCTTTGGACGACGTTCCCGAGACCGTGGATCTGGTGATCGCCCAGATTCCGGCCCGCTTCGCCATAGACACGGTCAAGGCGGCGGGGAGGAACGGGGCGCCCTTCGTGCATTTTTTCACCTCGGGGTTTTCCGAAGTGGGCAATATGGAGTTGGAAAAGGAACTGGTGGAAACCGCCCGGGCGTCCAACGTGCGCTTGGTGGGGCCCAACTGCATAGGCGTTCTGTGCGCCGAATCCCGCATTACCTTTAACATGGAGTTCAAACCCAACGGAAAGGGCAACGTGGGTTTTTTAGGCCAGTCCGGCGGGGTGAGCGACAACTTCGTGCGCATGTCCGGCTCCCGTAAGATCCGGCTGAACAAGGCCGTCTCCTACGGCAATCAGGCGGACCTGAAATTAGAGGATTTTTTGGCCTATTTCGCCGAAGACCCGGAAATCGAGGCGGCGGCGATTTATGTGGAAGACGTGAAAAACGGCCCCGCCTTTTTGGACGCCCTGGGCAAGACAACGGCCTCCAAGCCGGTGATTCTGCTTAAAGGCGGCAGCACCCAGCGCGGCGCCAAGGCGGCGGCCAGTCATACGGGCGCCATGGCCGGGGATTTTAAAATCTTTTCTTCGGCCGTGAACCAAAAGGGCGGCATCATTGTGGACACCTTCGAGCAGATGATGGACCTCATGATGCTGGCCACTTCCACCCGCTTGCCCAGAGGAAACCGGGTGGGCTTTCTGGGCGCCGGGGGCGGAACCTCCGTATGCTTTACGGACCTGGCCGCCAAAGCCGGGCTGGAAATGCCCGTGCTTGCCCAGGCCGTCCAGGATCGCATCAGCGAGAAAATCCCCAACGTAAACACCTCCACGGCCAACCCCGTGGACCTGGGCGCGTTCGGATTCGACTTTTCCATCATGGCCCACACCATGCTGGCCATGGATCAGGACGAGAACATCGACGTGATCATGCCGTATTTCTCCCTGGATTTCATTACGTCCTTTGCGCCGCACATGGCCTCCAGCGGGCCGGAAATCATCCTGGAGACGGTGGCGAAAATGAAAAAGCCGGTGATCCCCATTTTATCCAAGTTCGCGGAAGACGTCCTGGAAATGGAAAAGGTCCGCATCGAGATGTTCTCCCGGTTCCGGGAAGGGGGGCTGGCCGTCTTCAACACCATTCAGGATTGCGTGAACGCCGCTTCCGCCATCCTCACGTGGAGCAATGGCCGGTAAGCCGAAAGCGCCGGGGGCGGTTCCCGTCATTCCCTGGGCGGATCTCCGCGAGTGGGAGGAAGCCAACGCCGCCCTGCGCTTTATCATAAAAAAGCACGGCCCCGCGTTAAGCGGGGCCAAAGCCCATTCCGCCGAAATTCGCCGCCTCCTGGAATCCACCGCCCCCCAAACCCAGGATCTCTGCCTGAAAACCTGCCCCCATTGCCCGGACCCGTGCTGCACTCACGCCAAGGTGTGGCTGGATTTTCCGGACCTGCTGTTTCTGCATCTGGAGGGAATTCCCGCCCCTCCAAGGCAGTTGCGATCCGACATGGAAGGGCCGTGCGTTTTTTTAGGGCGAAGGGGATGCACCCTGGATCGTTTGTCCCGTCCCTTTGTGTGCTTTTGGTATTTCTGCCCGCCCCAGACCCTGCGCCTTTCCCGCGCGCCCGGCCACATAAAGCAAACCCTGGAAGCCGCCGTCTCCTCCATCAAGCGCCGCCGCAAAGCCATGGAAGAGGAATTCATCCTTATTTGTTTGGGATGATTTTTTTTGCGAAAACTGGAGGGCGATGTTTGGTTCGAAACTTTATCAAATCAATCTGTTTAATCGGGATAAGACGTAGATATTATGGGTAATACGGGCGGCGATTCAGGCCAAGGGGGTTGACCCGCTCCTTGAAACCGTGGGTTAAGTAATTGGAAGCTGGTAGTTTTCAATCACTCAGAGCCACATCAAGGAGGGGTCATGAACAAGGTACT